>JANNFW010000699.1:0-2158 GCA_031380235.1 Rhodoferax sp.
GTGCACACCTTCTCGGCCGTCACGGTCTGTACCGCCATCGGCACGGTGCTGCCGTTGTTGAGCAACCATCTGGCGATGCTGCTGCTATCCGCCGTGCTGGTGGGTGGGTCATTCTTCATGGCACCGGGGGCGATGATGGCACTGACTCGCAGCACACTACCTGCGCAGCTTTGGGCCAAGGTGATGAGCCTGTTCACCTTTGTTTTCGCCATAGGGCAAGGCGTAGGGCCCGTGGCTGCAGGGTGGATTGCCGACCACCACGGACTGAATTGGGCGATGGGAGCCGGTGCGATCACCTTGCTGCTGTGTGCGGGGGTGGCGCTGCTGCAACCACGCCGATGAGAGATGACGAGTCGACCGCGTTCGCGCGCCCGATTACACCTGTTTTTTGCGCTGCTCCTTGCTGGTGGCATCGTAGCGGCGCTGATTTTCATTGTTGGCAAGCTTGATGCCTGAGGACTGGCATGGCATCAAGGCAGCGCGGCCGTGTAGAACACGCGCCCGTTGTAGTTGCCAGCCGCCAACGGGCTGCTGTTGCTGTAGCTGAAGTTCCAGGTGGCGCTTTTGTCCACAATGCCGCCGCTTGCCGTCAAGGTGGCGGCAACGCCCGCAGTGCCAGTGCCAATGGCCGGGTGCGGCAGCGCACCGCCGCTCGCCGGCGCGATTTGCGACCAGGGAATCGACTGTGCGCCGCTGGTCAAACCGCCCGCCGATCCGGTGGCCGTGAAACTGACCGAGTTGCCGTTGCTCATAACCCGCGCCGTCACCGGATAGGCCCCGCTTCCCGAGGTTGCTGCGGTGGCGTTGCCGGTGCCAACATCGCCCGCGGGCACATTGAAGTCGACCCGGTCAATGGTGGTGTTGTTGGCCATGTTGCTGCCTGAGCCAATGCTGACAAAAAGCACGCGGGGCACGATGACACGAAAATCCAGACTGGCACTTGCAGACAGACCCGCCGTGGCAGGCCCGGAGGTGATTCTGGATTCCGCTTGGGCGGCGACCCCTGCGAGCAGGCTTGCCATCAACCCGGCTGCCCATACTGCGTTGGTTCCTGCTCTACATCCTGCGCCAATTTTTGAGGGCAGCGGGCAATTTCCGGAAAGCTGTTGTTGAGTCATAGGAATCCGATCAGTGTGACAGTGGAAATCGTGTGATTCAACAGTAGCAGGATCGGGACTCTAATGCGGATGTGCGAGCCCGACTCGCGGAAAGCAGACGCGCATAGCGGTACTTTGTCACGCTGGCTATAAACGCCTGATTTCGTACTCAGAACACCGTATACGGTATACTATAATAAGCATAGCATACTATGTATATATTGCGAAAGCTATAGATCAATTCAATCAACTTTTTGATCAAAATCGACTATTTGACGAAAAAATTAACTAGTAGGTTAATTATTTGTCGAAAACACTGGAAAACCCTTGGCGCCTAAAATCAGGGGGTGACTTTAAGTACTTCCTCCATCATCAATGCTGACTTGCATTGCCACTCCGTTGTCTCAGACGGCACCTTGACTCCCGAAGCCCTGGCCGAGCGCGCTGCCAAGAATGGCGTTGAGCTGTGGGCGTTGACCGACCACGACGAGATTGGCGGGCAGCACCGCGCGGCCGCCGCAGCCAAAGCCAACGGCATGCGCTATGTGACGGGCACCGAGATCTCCGTCAGCTTCATTGGCGCGACGATCCACGTCGTGGGGCTGGGCTTTGACCCCGACAACGCCAAAATGCTGGCTGGCCTGGTCAAAACCCGCGGTGGGCGGCGCGAGCGGGCGATGGAGATGTCTGACGGGCTGGAGAAAATCGGCATCAAAGACGCGTTTGAAGGCGCGTTGAAATATGTGGGCAACCCCGATTTGATCTCACGCACGCACTTTGGCCGCTACCTGGTGGAGACCGGCGTGTGTAAAGACACGAACGAGGTGTTTCGCAAGTACCTCACCGAAGGCAAACCTGGCTACGTCGAACACAAATGGGCGAGCCTGCGCGAGGCGGTGACGTGGATTACTGATGGCGGCGGCATTGCCGTCATCGCTCATCCCGCGCGCTATAAATTTTCGACTAATCAGGAGTTTGCGCTGTTCACCGAGTTCAAGGCGCTGGGCGGGCAGGCGATTGAGGTCGTGACTGGCAGCCACTCGGCGGCGGAGTACGTGATC
>JANNFW010000700.1:0-4480 GCA_031380235.1 Rhodoferax sp.
TCCAAAACACCGCTGGTGGTGATGGCTGCGGCCACGTCCAGCATCACCCAGGCCTCACCCTACATCATTCGCACCAGTTTTACCCTGCCGCAAGCGGCGGTGGCGATTGCCGATTGGGCACCCAAAAACGGCATCAAAAAAGTGGTGACATTGGTGACCGATTTCGGCCCCGGTATTGATGCCGAAAAGTTTTTCAAAGATCGCCTGCTGTTCAACGGTGGTCAAGTGGTGGAGTCGTTGCGTGTGCCATTGCGTAACCCCGACTTCGCGCCGTTTCTTCAAAAGGTGCGGGATGCCAAGCCGGATGCCGTCTATGCCTTTGTGCCCTCGGGCGCGGGCGCCGCGCTGATGAAGCAGTTTGCCGAACGCGGGTTGGACAAAGCGGGCATCAAGCTCATCGGTACAGGCGATGTGACCGACGACGACATCCTGAACGCCATGGGCGACGTGGCGCTGGGCGTGGTGACCTCACACCACTACTCCACCGCGCACCCTTCCGCTGTGAACAAGAAGTTTGTCGATGCTTTCAGCAAAGCCAACAACGGTCTGCGCCCCAACTTCATGGCGGTGGGCGGCTACGACGGCATGCGCGTGATTTACGAAGCCGCCAAGGCCACCAAAGGCGGCAGCGGTGATGCCCTGCTGGCAGCGATGAAGGGCCAAATTTTTGAGAGCCCGCGCGGCCCGATGTTCATCGACGCGCAAACCCGCGACGTGGTGCACAACATCTACATCCGCAAAGTGGAAAAGAAGGACGGTCAGCTCTACAACGTGGAGTTCGACACGATCAAGGACGTGAAAGACCCGGGTAAGAGCTAAGCCTGCCGCCGCCGTGAGACCTGTACTCGTCCCGTGCTGACCATTCTCTTCGACGGCATTGCCTACGGCATGCTGTTGTTCATCCTCGCCGTGGGCTTGAGCGTGACGATGGGCTTGATGAACTTCATCAACCTCGCGCACGGTGCGTTTGCCATGGTGGGGGGCTACATCACGGTGGTGTTGATGCAGCGCTGGGGCATTCCGTTTCTGCTTTGCCTTCCGCTTGCGTTTCTGGGTGCTGCGCTGCTCGGCGCGCTGCTGGAGCGCACTGTGTACCGGCCGATGTATGGCAAGCCGCATCTGGATCAGGTGCTGTTCTCCATCGGCCTGACCTTCATGGCCGTAGCCACTACCGATTACTTCATGGGGGCGACGCAGCAGATCATGCAGCTGCCTAGTTGGCTCAAAGGCCGCACTGAAATTGGCGAAAGTGTCTGGATGCTGGGCATGGGGCATTACCGCCTGTTCATCATTGCAGTGTGCGTGGCGTTGACGGTTGCCTTGCAATACGTGCTGGCCAAGACTCGGTTTGGCAGTCGTTTGCGGGCTTCCGTGGACGATCAGCGCGTGGCTGCGGGGTTGGGCATCAACGTCAACCTGGTGTTCTTGAGTACCTTTGCCGTGGGCAGCGGGTTGGCGGGGCTAGGCGGGGCGCTCGGCGCTGAAGTGCTGGGGCTTGATCCCACCTTCCCGCTGAAGTTCATGGTTTACTTTTTGATCGTCGTCGCCGTGGGCGGCACCTCCAGCATCACCGGGCCACTGCTGGCGGCGCTGTTGTTGGGCATCGCCGACGTGGCGGGCAAGTACTACATCCCCAAGCTGGGTGCCTTTATTGTTTACAGCCTGATGATTGCGATTTTGATCTGGCGCCCGCAGGGGTTGTATGTACGGCAGGGTGGCAAATCATGAGCGAAGACATGAACCAGAACATGGGCGATTTGCAAAAACGGCTTGGCGCAGGTGGCCGTTACAAACCGTGGGAGCTGGTGCTGTGGCTGCTTGCGTTGGCTTCTCCGTGGCTGCTGTCAAAGCATGCCTTGATCATTAACGAGATCGCCATCGTTGCCCTGTTTGCCGTGTCGCTGGATCTGGTGCTGGGCTACACCGGCATTGTGTCGCTGGGCCATGCAGCGTTTTTTGGCATGGGGGCTTACAGCGCGGCCTTGTTTGCCAAGCACGTCATGCCCGACCCGCTGGTGGGGCTGGCGGTGGGCATCGCCGTGTCAACCGCACTGGGTGCCATTTGCAGCGCGACGATCATTCGCGGCAGTGATCTCACACGCCTGATGGTCACGCTGGGTGTGGGCCTGATCTTGATGGAGCTGGCCAATAAATTGGACTGGCTCACAGGCGGTGCCGACGGCCTGCAAGGCGTATCGATGGGCAAGCTGTTCGGCGCGTTTGAATTTGATTTGTCAGGCCGCACCGCTGCCAGCTACTCGCTGGTGGTGTTGATGGTTCTGTTTGCACTGTCGCGCCGCCTGGTGAACTCGCCTTTTGGTGCCACGCTCAAAGCCATTCGCGACAACCGCCTGCGCGCGATGGCGATTGGCATCCCGGTCACACAGCGCATCGCCGTCGTCTACACGGTGGCGGCGGGAATGGCGGGCGCGGCAGGCGCTTTGCTGGCGCAAACCACCGGCTTTGCCTCGCTGGACGTATTTGAGTTTCACCGCTCGGCCGATGTGATGTTGATTCTGGTGATTGGTGGCACCGGCTGGCTGTATGGCGGCGTGGCCGGTGCGATTGCGTTCAAGCTGATGCAGGATGTGATCTCAGCCATCACGCCGCAGTACTGGACGTTCTGGATTGGCCTGTTCTTGGTGGTGCTGGTGCTGGTGGGGCGTGAGCGCTTGATTCGCCCGTGGACCTGGTTCAGCAAGCGTGCCGCATGAGTGAGCCCATCGAGCCGGACATCGTCCTGAGTTGCCAAGGCCTGGTGAAACGCTTTGGTGGCATCACCGCGACGGACAATGTCAGCTTGAACCTGCGCAAAAGCGCGCGGCACGCCCTCATCGGCCCAAACGGTGCCGGCAAGACCACGCTGATCAACCTGCTCACGGGCGTGCTGCAGCCGACCGAAGGCCACATCACGCTGCTGGGCCAAGACATCACTCGGCTACCACCGCACCTGCGGGTGGCACGCGGCATGGTGCGCACGTTCCAAATCAACCAGTTGTTTGACACGCTGACGCCGCTTCAGACGCTGGCGCTCACCGTGTCGCAGCACCAAGGCTTGGGTGGCAGGTGGTGGCAGGCGCTGGCGCACAACCGCGCTGTGGCGCAGCGCTGCGGGCAGTTGCTCGAACAGTTTCACCTCACCTCGGTCATGAACCAGCCCACGCAAGAATTGGCCTACGGCAAGCGCCGTCTGCTGGAAATCGCCATCGCCCTGGCGTGCGAGCCGCGCGTGCTGCTGTTGGACGAGCCCGTCGCAGGTGTGCCCGCAGGTGAGCGCGAGGAGCTGCTGCAAACCGTCGCCGCCTTGCCTGATGATGTCTCGATTCTGCTGATTGAGCATGACATGGATTTGGTCTTCAGCTTTGCCACCCGCATGACCGTGATGGTCAACGGTGCAGTGCTGACCGAGGGTGACCCTGACGCCATTGCCAACGACCCGCAAGTCAAAGCCGTTTACTTGGGCCACGGTGATGAGCACGCTGGTGAGGTGCAGGCGTGACCGCGCTGCTGGCCATCGAGAATTTGAGCGCCGGCTACGGCGAGGCGGTGGTGCTCAGTGGCGTCTCGCTGTCTTTGGCCGAAGGTGAAACCCTGGCCTTGCTGGGACGCAATGGCACGGGCAAGACGACGCTGATCAACACCCTGGCGGGTGCCACACGCCAGCACGCCGGAACGATCATGCTGGGTATCGTGGGTAGCGTGGGTAGTGTGGGTAGCGGTTCTTCAGTGCTGCCGTTGCACAAACTGCCGTCACACGAGCGGGCGGCAGCGGGCATTGGCTGGGTGCCACAGGAGCGCAATATCTTCAAATCGCTCACCGTGGATGAGAACCTGAGCGCCGTTGCAAGGCCTGCGCGCGCTGGCCGCAGCGCCAAGCCGTGGACACCTGCACGCGTGTACGAGATGTTTCCGCGTCTGGCTGAGCGCAAAGGCAACTTGGGCACGCAGCTATCAGGTGGAGAGCAGCAAATGCTGGCGGTGGGCCGTGCATTGGTGCTCAATCCCACACTGCTGCTGCTGGATGAGCCGCTCGAAGGCCTGGCCCCCATCATCGTGCAGGAACTGCTGCGGGCGATTCGACGCGCCACGCGCGAGGAGGGGTTGAGTGCCATCATCGTGGAGCAGCACCCGCAGGCGATTCTGGCGATCGCAGACCAAGCGGTTGTGCTGGACCGTGGCGCGGTCGTGCATGCGGGCAGCGCGCGCGGATTGAAGGACAACCCGGCGCTCTTGCAACGTTTGTTGGGTGTGGCGCGTTGATGATTAAATGCTACTTTAATAATAGCTAGCCATGCAATTGATACGAGAGCTAGAGGGTTATTTTATTCATATTTTCGTAGGCGGACTCAAAACCCAAGTGCAACACTACCGTTAATCATCAAAGGAGTGTTGCATGCAAGAAGGTACACAGGACGGATATGAGCACCTGAGGTTGGCAGAGCGGGCGATGATCCAAGCCAATTTGAAATTGGGTTACTCG
>JANNFW010000708.1:0-2469 GCA_031380235.1 Rhodoferax sp.
CATCACGGTGCCATCTGATGCCACCACAAAATCGGTGCTGCGCCCCTGAATGTCTTGCAGTATCGGCAAACCACGGCCACATTTACACACAGCCGAGCCCAGCACTCCGATATCACCCGTTTTGTACCGGATGAACGGAAAATCATTGGTCGACAGGTGCGTGACCACGATTTCGCCCGCTTGGCCCACTTGTTGAACCTTCCCTTGCTCATCCACAATTTCCACCACGATGTCGTCGGCGGTCAGGTGCATGTTTCCCTCGGGGCATTCATGCGCAATGAACCCCGCATCCCGTCCGCCATAGCCATTCGCGACTTTGCAGCCAAACACCTCACCAATGGTGTTGCGCTGTTCGTCATAAAGACGCTCAGACGTGACAAATGCGACTTTGATGCCAAGATCCGTCATCGTCACGCTTCGCTTCTGTGCGTGCTTCGCGATGTGCGTCAACGCCGATGGGTAACCAAACAGCATGCGCGGCCTCACGCTGCGAATAGTGGCAATAAACTGGTCAAGCTTCGCTTCCGACATCTCAAACGCGGGCAGCAATTGAGTTCGCATCAACTTGTCGCGCACTTGCTTGATGCGGTCTTGCTTGCCCAACTCGATGGGCGATCCCCACACCACAATTTCAGGGTCGCCAATATCGACATCCCACCATCTTGTAGCGCGCCATTTGGCGGCCACGTCATAGCTGACGCGTTTGTCGCCGATGAAAAATATCAGCGGCTCACCGGACGAACCGCCGGTGTTGAAGCGCGCCAAGCCACGCGCGTTCGCGTGTTTGAGCTTTTCTGTATTGGCGCGAATGACCGCCTTGGTCAAAAAGGGCAAGCGGCCGAGATCGGCAACACTCTGTATGGTGCTCGGGTCGAATCCCATTTTTGCGAAAGTTTCGCCGTAGTAAGGCACGTGGGCTGCTACATCCAGCAAAAGCTCGCGAAGACGTGTGAGCTGCAATGCGGCAATACGGTCGGCATCCCACCACTGCACTTCTTCCATCCGGCGGCGCACCGCCACGGTGTCATGCCCTTTCAGGCGCTCCTGAAGCGGGAACAAAACCGATGCGACAACAGAGGTATAGAGGCTCATGGTGCGATCAGTTTTTAAGCCGCAGCGCGTGCCAAGGCACGTTGATAGACCCTGGCCAGCATCGGCTCCACCATCGTCCAGGTGTAGCGCTGCGCCTCAAGGTGACCCGCTTGCGCACGTTGTGTCCACAAGGCTGCGTCGGACAGGAGCAAGCAGCATTCGCGTGCCATGCCGCTCGGGTCACCGGCAGCCACCAACGAGGCGTTTAAACCGTCTTTGGCAATGAACGGAATGCCGCCCACATTGGTGCTGATGACAGGGACCCCGCTGGCCCAGGCCTCAAGCACAGAATTGGGCATGTTGTCGGCGAGGCTGGGGTTCAGTATCAAATCTGCGCTGCGGTACATCGCTGCCATCTCGTCGCGCTCAAGTCGGCCCGCAAAGTGAACATGAGCCTCCAAACCAAGCGTACTCACAAGTTGTCGCAACCGATTTTCCTCAGGCCCGCTTCCCGCGATTGTCAATCGCGCATCAGCAAAGCGGGTTCGAACGATCTCCAGCGTGCGAATGGCGGTTTCGTTGTCATAAAGTGGCTCTAAATTGCGGGCTACCAGCAAATGCGGCGCGCCAGATCGTACGGATGGCCGCACGTGAAAGCGGCTCAGGTCGATGATGTTTGGAACCACTTCAGCGGACATGCCAAAGCGCGCGAATACCTCGTGCAAGAAGCCTGATGGAACCACCAGCGCGACGGCCTGATGCATGGTGAAACGCACAATTTTGGCTGAGCGCTGTAAAAATTCAGCGGCCTCACCCCCCCGGTAGTTCACGATAACGGCCGTTCCTCGAAGGCGAGCCATCCAGATCGCCGGAGCCGCGAACAAGTGCCACGACCAGCCCGAATTCGCCATGACATGGAAGATATCCGTTTGGCCTGCCGCACGCCACAGTGCCATCAGGTAGGGCAAAAGGCGCGCAGCGGACCGCAGCACGGGCACCCTGCCGACCCACACGGGCCAATAGGGAGCGTTCACGGCAACCATGGTCACCACGGCCCCTCCCGCCGTCAGCAGCTCCTGCAATTGTCGAGTTTGGTTGGCCATGCCACCGGACGGCGGCGGCACAGGCCCCACCAAACCAATGCGCAGGCCAGCACAGCTCATGGTTGCGCCACAAGCGATGCGTACACGGCTGAATAATTCGCCACGCTGTTCTTCCAATTGCGCTCAGTCTCAACAAACTCCCGGCCCGCCATGCGCATTGCGGGCCATTGCAAGCTGTTCGTTAACAAGTTGACCACAGCCTGAGCCAAAGCGTCTGCACTACCGGCTTTGAACAGCACACCAGTTTGACCATCGCGAATCAGCTCTTTGTGGCCCCCCACGTCGGATGCCACCAGAACCCGGCCCTGCGCCATCGCTTCAAGGGGCTTCAGCG
>JANNFW010000736.1:0-14528 GCA_031380235.1 Rhodoferax sp.
AAGCGCGGTAGATGGGCAGGAACATGAAACCCAGGTTCATGCCGCCTTGCAGCAGCTCCGGCACCTCGTAAGACTCGCCCGATACGCCAAAGAAGTTCTTGAAAACCCCCTCGGCAATCAGCGCCAGGCCAAAGGTCAACAACAGGCTGTAGAGATGGTCCAGCTTGTAAAGGTGCTTCAGCATGGTGCGCTCAATTACCGCCGCCACCGCGCCCATCAGCAAGGGCGCCGCGAACAGCGATACCCAGTAGTTGATGCCCAGGTAGGTCAAAGCCATCCACGCTACAAAAGCACCCACCATGTACTGCGCACCGTGCGCGAAGTTAATGATGTTCAAAAGGCCAAAAATGATCGCCAGGCCCAGGCTCAGCACCGCATAGAACGAGCCGTTGATCAGCCCCAGCAAAAACTGGCCAAAAAATGCCTGCGACGATATGCCAAAAATTTCCATGGCGGGTGTCCTCTCTTGACGCGATGTCGGGTCCGGTTACCTGGCGAACAGGTTTGGCCTACTTGATGAGTTACTTCTTGATCAATGGGCAGCGTGATGCCGACAGCGGCTGGAACGCCTCGGCCGCGGGAATGGTGGCTTTCACGTTGTAGTAGTCCCACGGTGTTTTTGATTCGCCCGGCTTCTTCACCTGCAGCAGGTACATGTCATGGATCATGCGGCCGTCTTCGCGAATCTTGCCGTTCTTGGCGAAGAAGTCATTCACCGGCGTCTTCTTCATCTGCGTCATGACCTTGGCCGTGTCGTCGCTGTTGATGGCTTTGACGGCTTTGAGGTAGTGCATGGTCGAGGAGTATTGGCCTGCCTGCACCATCGTTGGCATGCGCTTGTGCAACGCAAAGAACCGCTTGGACCACGCGCGGGTTTCCTCGTTCAAGTCCCAATAGAAGCCCTCGGTGAGGTACATGTTCTGCGTGTTCTTCAAGCCCAGTGAATGCACGTCGGTGACAAACATCAACAAGCCGGCCAAAGACTGCTTGGGCGTGATGCCAAACTCTGCTGCCTGCTTGATGGAGTTGATGGTGTCGCCGCCGGCATTGGCCAGGCCAATGATCTGCGCGCCAGAAGACTGCGCTTTGAGCAGGAACGACGAGAAATCGCTGCCAGGGAACGGGTGGCGCACGGAACCCAACACTTCACCACCATTGGCCTTGACCACGTCGCCCGCGTCTTTTTCAAGTGCGTGGCCAAACGCGTAGTCTGCCGTCAAAAAGAACCATTTTTTACCGCCACCCTGGGTCACGGCCTTGGCCGTACCGTTGGCCACCGCGTAAGTGTCATAAGTCCAATGCACGGTCACGTCATTGCAACTCTCATTGGTGATGGCGGTAGATGCAGCGCCTGAGATCAAGGCAATCTTGTTCTTTTCTTTTGCAATTTTCTGTACCGCCAGGCCGACCGAGGTGGTGACCAATTCCGTGGCCACGTCTACCTTGTCTTTCTCAAACCACTCACGCGCCTTGTTGGCAGCAATGTCGCCCTTGTTCTGGTGGTCGGCTGACACCATTTCGATCTTGAACGAAGGCTTCTCGTTGGCGAGGAAATCATCGATGGCCATCTTGGTGGCGATGACGGCGCCGTTGCCGGCCACGTCGGAGTAGAGGCCAGACAGATCGGTCAAAACGCCGATCTTGACGACGCCATCGGAGATTTGAGCTTGCGCGGCACCCGCGACCAGCAGTGACAGGCTGACGGCCTGGGCGATTTGTTTGACTTTCATTGAAATGCTCCTGAATAAATGAATGGATGGGTGAGTGAGTGAGGGAAAATGAAAAACAGAAACGACACGACGGCGGTCAAACACCCAGCAGTTCATGCAGTTCGTCGGTCTTGGCAGCCAACTCGTGCGGCTGCACGGTCATGATCACGTGACCGTGTTCCAGCACGTAATGGCGGTCTGCCAGCGGTGCGGCAAAGCGGAAGTTTTGTTCGACCAGGATGATGGTGTAGCCCCGCGTCTTGAGCAGCCGAATCACCTCGCCGAGCTTCTTGACGATGACCGGGGCCAGCCCCTCGGTGATCTCGTCCAGCAACAAGACCTTGGCACCTGTGCGCAAGACGCGGGCCATCGCCAGCATCTGCTGCTCGCCGCCCGACAGGCGGGTGCCGGGGCTGTTGCGCCGCTCTTGCAGGTTGGGGAAGATGTCATAGATTTCTTCCAGCGTCATGCCACCGGGGGCCACGATGGGGGGCAATAGCAGGTTTTCTTCGGTGGAAAGGCCCGCAAAGATACCGCGCTCTTCCGGGCAGTAGCCCACGCCAAGCCGCGCAATGCGGTGCGGTGCCACGCCGGTGATCTCTGCACCGTTGTAAGTGATCGACCCGGTGCGCTTGCCCACAAGACCCAGGATCGCCTTGAGCGTGGTTGAGCGGCCAGAGCCATTGCGCCCCAGCAGCGTGACCAGTTCACCCCGGTTCACATGGAGGTCAACGCCGTGAAGAATGTGGGATTCACCGTAGAAGGCGTGCAGGTCAGTGACCCGCAGCATTTCTGCCGGGCTGCCCTGTACGGCGCTCATGCTTCCACTCCTACATAGGCTTCCAGCACACACGGGTCTTTTGACACGGTGGCGTAGTTGCCCTCGGCCAGCACACTGCCGCGTTGCAGCACGGTCAAGGTGTCGCACAAGGTCTCAACCACCGAGAGGTTGTGCTCCACCATCAGGATGGTGCGGTTCTTTGACACCTTGCGGATTAACTCAACAACACGGCCCACGTCCTCGTGGCCCATGCCCTGAGTGGGCTCGTCCAGCAGCATCAGTTCGGGGTCCAGTGCCAGGGTCGTTGCAATCTCCAGCGCACGTTTGCGGCCATAGGGCATTTCAACTGCAACCGTGTCCGCAAACGTCGCCAGGTCAACCGACTCCAGCAACGCCATGGCGCGGGCATTCAGCTCATCAAGCCGCTTCTCGGACGTCCAGAAGTTGAATGAATCGCCGCGTTTGCGCTGCAAGGCAACCCGCACGTTCTCCAGCGCCGTCAGGTGCGTGAAGGTGGCCGATATCTGAAACGAGCGGATCATGCCGCGCCGCGCTACCTGCACCTGGCTCTCGCGGGTGATGTCAATGCCATTGAACTGGATCGTGCCCGACGTCGGTTGGTGAAACTTGGTGAGCAGATTGAACACGGTGGTTTTGCCTGCGCCGTTGGGGCCAATCAGCGCGTGAATGCTGCCGCGTTTGACCTGCAGGTCAACCCCTGAGACGGCGGCAAACCCGAGAAACTCCTTGGTGAGGCCCTGGGTTTGAAGAATGATGTCACTGGACATGCGTTTTCCTAAGTGGCGAGGTCATTCGAAATCACTCAATGGCTGACGACGACTTGACCTGATCCCGAAGAACAAACTTCTGGATTTTTCCGGTCGACGTCTTGGGCAGAGTGCAAAACAGAACGCGCTTGGGCACCTTGAAGCGTGCCAGCAGATTGCGGCAGAAGTCGATGATCTCGGCCTCGCTGGCCTGTGCGTCTGCCTTCAGTTCCACGAAGGCGCAGGGCACTTCACCCCATTTGGGGTCGGGCTGCGCGACGACGGCCGCCAGCATCACGGCCGGATGGCGGTGCAAGGCATCTTCCACCTCGATAGACGAGATGTTCTCGCCGCCCGAGATGATGACGTCCTTGCTGCGATCCTTGATCTTGATATAGCCATCCGGGTACATCACCGCCAGGTCGCCGGTATGGAACCAGCCGCCCGCAAAGGCCTCCTCCGTAGCAGAGGGGTTTTTCAGATAGCCCTTCATCACCACGTTGCCGCGAAAGAAGATTTCACCCAGCGTTTGACCATCGGCAGGAACGGGTTCCATCGTCTCGGGGTCAAGTACAGTCACATCTTGCTGCAAGGGATATGGCACGCCCTGACGGCCATTCAGGCCAGACCGCTCCTCAAGCGATAGCGTGGCCCAAGACGGCTGCTTCGCGCACACCGCTGCCGGGCCATACACCTCGGTCAGGCCATAGACGTGTGTCAACGCAATGCCAGCGGCTTCGCAACCTTCAATCACGGCAGCCGGCGGCGCAGCACCCGCAATCAGGCCGTTCACCGTGTGTGTGATGCCATCGCGCAGCGCCACGGGTGCGTTGATCAGCATGCTGTAGACAATCGGCGCGCCGCACAGGTGGGTAATGTGATGCTCGCGGATCAGTGGGTAAATCAGGGCCGGGTCGATGCGGCGCAGGCACACACTGGTGCCTGCCACGAGCGCCATCGTCCAGGGAAAGCACCAGCCATTGCAGTGGAACATCGGCAGCGTCCACAGATAGATGGCGTGGTGCGGCAACTGCCAGGAGATGATGTTGCTGGCCGCGTTGAGGTAGGCACCGCGGTGATGGGTAACCACGCCTTTAGGGTTGCCAGTGGTGCCCGAGGTGTAGTTCAGCGCAATGGCATCCCACTCGTCATTGGGGAGCTTCCAGTCAAATTCAGCGCTGCCCTGGGCGATGAAATTCTCGTAACTGACTTCACCCAACGCCTTGCCAGCGGGGGCTTCGCCATCCTCAACCTCGATGACCAAGGGGCGTTTGTTACCCACCATGGCCAGCGCTTTCTCGACCACGCCAGAAAACTCGCGATCCGTCAGCAACACTTTGGCCTCGCCGTGTTGCAGCATGAAGGCAATGGCCTCGGCATCCAGCCGGGTGTTCAGCGCGTTGAGCACTGCGCCTGACATCGGCACGCCAAAATGCGCTTCCAGCATGGCGGGCACGTTAGGCAGCATGACAGCAACCGTATCGCCCTCACCAATGCCACGTGCCGCCAGTGCGCTGGCGAGCTGGCGGCTGCGGTTGTAGGTCTGTGCCCAGCTTTGACGACGTGCGCCGTAAATCACGGCACAATGGTTTGGATAGACCTTGGCAGCGCGCTCAATGAAACTTGAGGGCGACAGGGCCACGAAGTTGGCAGCGTTTTTGTCCAAACCCAACTGGTAAGGATTGACATGGCTCATGAAGGTCACCTGGTTGAATCTGCTTCATACCGCAGATCAGTGTTGTCTCTTGGGGTGGATCATCCGCAAAGATGTTTTCAGGAGTCTTCAGGAAATGTGACGAATGATTGCAAGCAGTCTTGCCGGATAGTCACGCTCCTAGAATCCAACGGATGAAAAGCCATCCCGCCTTGTCCAGGAGCCGCTGTTGATTTCA
The DNA here is from genome assembly GCA_031380235.1 of Rhodoferax sp. GTDB lineage: Bacteria > Pseudomonadota > Gammaproteobacteria > Burkholderiales > Burkholderiaceae_C > JANYCG01. Next base: position 5,150 of record JANNFW010000736.1, read on the forward strand.
CCCTCGTTAGCGACGATTGCAGCGCCCGTTAGTGACAGCCTGAAACGCTATCAGTCTCTACAGGCTGGTCTGGACTTGATCGACCAGGGCTACACGTTGATCGACGAAAACCTGAATATGGTGGCGTGGAATCTGCCGTTTCTCACCCTGCTCGATTTCCCGGCGCAGATGGCTTACGTGGGCGCACCGTTTGAAAGCTTCATCCGCTTCAACGCAGAACGCGGCGAATACGGCGATGGCGACCGCGAGTATTACGTGCGCGAGCGTGTGCAAGCAGCGCGGGTGTTTGCGTCGCACGACATGGAACGCACCCGCCCCAACGGCACCGTGCTGCGCGTGCGGGGCATGCCCATTCCAGACCACGGCTTCGTGACGCTTTACTCCGACGTGACCCGGCAGCGGCACGCAGAGACGCAAATCCAGCAGCAAAACGCGCTGCTGGAAACCCGTGTGGCCGAGCGCACGGCCGAGTTGAGTACCCGCAATGAGCAGTTGCGCGAGGCCAATCTTGCCAACGAGCAGATCGCGTTATCGCTACACCGCAGTGAGCAGCAGATGCGGCTCATTACCGACTCAATCCCCGCCCTGGTGGGGTACTTTGGCAGTGACCGCACCTACCGCTACGTGAATCGCGGCTACAAAGACTGGTTTGGCCTGGACACGGCAGCACCGCAGTCTGTGAGCGCCCGTGATTTTTTAGGCCTTGATACCTACACACGCATCAAACCCAACGTCACGCGGGCGCTGAATGGCGAGGCCGTCACGTTCGAGTACGACGTGCGCACGGTCAATGGCCGTAACCTGGTGGCACGCACGTCGTTGATTCCCGAGATTGCCCCCGATGGTTCGGTGGCCGGCTGTTTTGAGTTGACGTTTGACATCACCGACCAGCGCCGCTCGCACGAGTTGATGGTTCAGGCTAAAAAAATGGATGCACTGGGCCAGCTCACTGGTGGTTTGGCGCATGACTTCAACAACATCCTCACCGTGATTCTCGGCAATCTGACAGCCCTGGCAGATGAACCCACCGCCAAGCCCCATGTGCCCGAATTCATCAACCCGGCGATTGAAGCGGCACGGCGGGTGTCCGACCTGATCAAGAACTTGCTGTCGTTTTCGCGCAAGCACCCGGTACAGACCAGCGTGGTCGAGATCAACCAGCTCGTCACCACGGTGACCGATCTGGTCAAGCGGTCTTTGCCCGACACCATTACGCTGCAAACCCGTCTTGCTTTGATACCGCTGGCAGCAAGGCTGGATGCCAACCAGTTGCAAAACGCTTTGATCAACCTGATCCTCAACGCCCGGGATGCCACCGATGGGCGAGGCACCATCACGATCAGTTGCACCGCTGAATCGCTGAATCCGCAGCAAGCAGAAGTTCTCCATCTGCCCAGCGGCGCGTATGTGTGTGTGCAGGTGAGTGACGACGGCTGTGGCATGGATGCAGCGACCAAGGCGCGTGTGTTTGAGCCTTTTTTCACCACCAAAGGCACGGGCCAGGGTTCGGGCTTGGGCATGTCGATGGTTTACGGGTTTGCACGTCAGTCGGGCGGCACGGTTGACATTGCGAGCGAGCCTGGCAGCGGCACCTGCATCACGTTGTGGCTGCCTTGCGAGAACGACCCGCACGCCGCATCAGCGCCACCAGACGACGACTCGCTTCCTCCCAAAGCGCGCGCTGATCAAGACTTGGCCTTGCTCGTCGAAGATGATGCGAATGTGCGCAAGATTGTGCGCCGCCTGCTGCTCGATTTGGGCTTCGCCGTGCTGGAAGCTGAAACCGGGGCCGAGGCGCTGCACATTCTGGATCAAACTTCTGGAATTCGGTTGCTGCTATCCGACATCGTGATGCCTGGCGGTGTGGATGGTCGCCAGGTGGCACGGCACGCCCTGCATAAAGGGCGAATCCCTAAAATCATCTTGATGAGCGGCTATGCGCCCGATTCGCAAGAAGTGATGGGCATCCCGTTGCTCGCAAAGCCCTTCACCAAAGCGCAGCTTGCTGCCTTGATCCTCGGAGTGACGCTGTGACCGTTGCCGGCGCGCCAGACCCTGGTGCGCCGCGCCAGTTGATCTACGTGGTGGAAGACGATGAAGCGGTAGCGCGCCTGGTCAGTCGCTCGCTGGAAGAATTCGGCCATCTGGTCGAGTGTTTTCGCAATGGCGCAACGCTGCTTCGGCGCTTGCAGACCGAGCGGCCCGATTTGTGCGTGGTAGACCTGGGTTTGCCCGACATGGATGGCATTGAGCTGATCCGCCAGATTACCAGCCTGACCAACTGCGGAATATTGATACTGACCGGGCGCGGCCACACGATTGACCGTGTGATGGGGCTGGAACTGGGCGGTGACGACTACGTGGTCAAACCGTTTGAGCCACGTGAGCTGGTCGCGCGCGTGCGCAGCATTCTGCGCCGCCGTGCGTCGTCCGCGCAAGCGGGGGCTGGGAACCTGCGGCGTTACGCCAGTTTCATCGGTTGGACGCTCGATTGCGCGGCCAACAACCTGCAATCCCCGGACGGCGCGGAGCATGTTTTGGGCACTGCTGAAAACCAGGTGCTGAGGGCTTTTGTGGAACGGCCCCACCAAATACTGACACGGGAACAACTGCTGAGCCAGCGCGACCTGTCGCCCATGGATCGCAGCATTGATGTGCGCATATCGCGCATCCGCCGCAAAATTGAAGCCGACCCGCAAAACCCCAAGATTATCAAAACGGTTTATGGGGCAGGCTACATGTTCACAGCGACGGTGACGTGGTCTTGAGCCTCGCCGCGCCGATCACTAACTCAGAGCCGAGATACTTCGCCGATTACTACTTTTACGATAGCTGCTTATGCATGTTATCCGAGAGCTCGATGCCTTTTTTATTGATAATTTAAGACAAATAGCTGTTTTGACATAGAAAATTAACTCATGGGTTAATTATTTAAAAAAATCAATTGCTTATCTAAAAACAGTCATCGCAGTGCAGCCCCTTGCATCCCACTCAGCAAAATCGCCCCAACCTGCAACAGGATCAACAGCGCCAGCGGCGACAGGTCGATGCCGCCTACCAGGGGAATGATCTTTCGCAAAGGGGTCAGCGGTGGCGCACACAGGCGCTCGATGATCGTGGTGAAGACTGAACTTGTTTGCACCCAACTGAGCACCACGTAGACAATCAACAGCCCGGTCATCGCGGAGAGCGCCAGCCGTACCACGCCGAAGATCGCCAGAATCACCACCTGGCCTGCACTGGCTGCCATCGCGCCAATCACCCACAGAATCGAGAACTGCACCAGCTCCAGCAGGAACGCCGCAAGCAGGCTGGCCATGTCCCACTTGCCCGCACTGGGCACCAGGCGGCGCAGCGGCAGCACGATCCAGTCGGTCAACGCAAAAATGAACGTGCCCAACGGGTTGCCGCTGCGCGCCGTCAGCGAAATTCCCAGGTACTGCATGTAAAGGCGCAGCAGGCAGGCACCGCCCACGAGACCCATGACGACTTCGAGCAGCAGGGAAACGATCTGGTAAATCATGAATGGGGCAAGAAGAGTAGTCAGGATTCGAGCGAAATTACTGTAAGAATCATAGCCCTAGAGCGTGACCCTTAAAATCAATCCTTTAGGCACTGTCCGGTTATTCAAACGGGTGCCCCACACCTCTGCAGCGCATCCATGTCCGACACCACCATACCCCTTTCCACAACGCCTGTGGACGAAAACCAGCTCATCATCGAGCGGCGCGAGAAACTCAAAGCCATCCGCCAGGCGCAGGCAGACGGCAAAGGCGTAGCTTTTCCGAATGACTTCAAACCGACCGATCACGCCGAGGCGCTGTTTGCGGCGTTTGATGACAAAACGCCCGAGGAACTGGTGGCACTGAACATCACCGCCAAAGTCGCGGGCCGCATGATGCTCAAGCGCGTGATGGGCAAAGCCAGCTTTTGCACGCTGCAGGATGCGTCGTTTGGCCCCAGCGGCGGGCGGGTGCAGATCTATATCAAGGGCGAAGAGATCGGCACCGATCTTTACGAGCGCTTCAAGCATTGGGATTTGGGCGACATCGTGGCCGCTGAGGGGCGCGTCTTCAAAACCAAAACTGGTGAGCTGTCGATTCACGCATCGTCGCTGCGCTTGTTGACCAAAAGTCTGCGCCCGATGCCCGACAAGTTTCACGGCATGGCCGATCAAGAGACCAAGTACCGCCAGCGCTATGTCGATTTGATGACCGACGAAGCCGCCCGCAAGCGCTTTGTGGCGCGCAGCAGGGCGGTCAGTGGCATTCGCGACTTCATGGTGGCGCACAACTTCTTGGAGGTTGAAACACCGATGCTGCACCCCATTCCCGGCGGTGCCAATGCCAAGCCTTTCAAGACACACCATAACGCGCTAGACCAGGAGATGTTTTTGCGCATCGCTCCCGAGCTGTACCTCAAACGGCTGATTGTGGGCGTCTTTGAGAGCGATTTTGAGATCAACCGCAGCTATCGAAATGAGGGTATCAGCGTCAGGCATAACCCCGAATTCACGATGATGGAGTTTTACGCCGCGTACTGGAACTATCTTGACTTGATGGACTACACCGAGAAGCTGATTCGCGATGCCGCGCAACGCGCAACGGGTTCATTGCACCTAAGCTACGCAGGCAAACCCGTCGACTTAAGCCAGCCGTTCGAGCGCTTGACGATTCGCGACGCGATCATCAAACACACCGAGGCCGCATTGGCGATGGAAGATGGCTCGGGTCTTCGCGTGGACGATTCGCTGTGGCTCACCAACGCGCTGCGCAAGATTGGCATGACCGAGGCGAAGCACAACTTATCCAAGCGCTCGCTGCCCAGCCTGCAAGTGCTGTACTTCGAAGAAACCGTCGAAGAAAAGCTGTGGCAGCCGACCTTCATCATGGAGCACCCCACCGAAATCTCGCCGCTGGCCCGCGCCAATGACGATCGCCCTGAAGTCACCGAGCGCTTTGAGCTGTACATCACCGGCCGTGAGTTCGGCAACGGTTTCAGCGAGCTGAACGACGCCGAAGACCAAGCCGCCCGCTTCAACGCCCAAGTCGCCGCCAAGGACAACGGCGACGACGAAGCCATGTTTTACGACCACGACTTTGTGCGCGCGCTTGAGTACGGCATGCCCCCCACAGGAGGATGCGGTATCGGCATTGACCGGCTGATGATGCTGTTGACCGACAGCCCGAGCATTCGCGATGTGATTTTGTTTCCGGCGCTGCGTAAGGAGTTTTAGACCCCTGCACGTCAGATCAGCTCTGGGGTCTAAAATGCTACATGTAACGATTTTGCGAGGTTTCCAACATGCCCACACCGGTTGCTGTCCGAGTTCAAAAAAGGCGTTCAGCACTGCGCCTCGCCGGGTTGCGCCCGGTGCAAATCTGGGTGCCAGACACCCGACAGCCTGGCTTTGCCGCGCAGTGCAATCGACAATCCAAACTGGCAGCTAAGTCTGATTTGGCCGATGCGGAAATGTTGCAGTTCATGGATGCGGTTTTGTCAGACGTGGATGGCTGGGCCGCGTGAATCGGGGCGACTTCGTCACCATTGCCATTCAGGGTGATTTTGGCAAACCAAGGCCTGCGTTGGTGATTCAGTCAAACCAGTTTAGGCAGCACGCCACGGTTACCGTTTTGCCAGTGTCCAGCCTGTTGGTCGATGCGCCTTTATTTCGAGTCACCGTTCAACCCAGCCCCGGCAACGGTCTGCAAAAACCTTCGCAGGTGATGGTTGATAAAGCTGCAACCGTAAAGAAAGACAAGTTGGGTGAAGCGTTTGGCGTGGCTGACGACGCAACGATGCTGGAAGTTGAGCGGTGTCTGGCGGTGTTTCTGGGAATTGCGAAATGATTTCGCGTCTCATTTTCTCTTGGAAGCGGGCGAATAACCTTGCAAATTCACCAAACGGTGGATGATTTGCAAGGATAAATCCATTGTGATGTCGATTTCAATATCAAGTCATCGATCAGTACGTGGTTACCCGAATCCAATCGAAATCAGCAGGTGAGTAAACGCCATCGCAGCCTCCGGTTCCGAGTCGCAGGTAGTAGGTTCCATCGGTGACGGTGCGCGGCAGTACGACAGAAAACCTTTCAGTAAGCGTGGTCAAGGTGTCGCCGCGTTCGACCGTTACGTTGGCGCCCTGCATCGTAATTCTGTAGGCTTTGAATGCGCTCGTGGTGCCGCCGTAAACGCCATTGAACGAGCCGATGCCGTTTGTGGCCAATTGAATGGTTTGTCCCCAGCCACGGTAATTTGTTTCGTGGAACATAAACTCAAGGCCAGTGGTCGGATCCACCAACGCAATGCTGGAATCTCGTCCGGTTGGCTTTTGACCCGCGAAACGAGATTCAATAACGAACCTGGAGCCACTGAGCATTACTTTGTTAGCGGTATCTATACCTTGGCAATTCGATAAATGCACAAGCCCGTTGCCCACGGTTGGCACGCCGTAAGGAAGTGTGGGGCCACCAGTCCAATTCCGTGGATTCCATATCGCTGGGTCGAGCATTGTGCCGTTGAATTGGTCATCCAATCCGCTCTGAGCTACCACTACTGGATCAACTGTTCGTGTGGTCAAATTTGCTTCGGTGCATCCGGCGCGCTCCAATGTAAAGCCTTTCTTAGGATCGTTGTAGGCCATGAATCTCGAATTGGGACAATGACTCCCGCCCATAGCACTCAGGTAATCGTTTTTATTTGAATCAACATCAACACCTTTTACTTTCACTTCAAAGTGAAGGTGCGGATCGTTTGCACCCACTTTTCCTGTCGAGCACACCTGGTCGCCTTTTGCGACTCGCTGGCCCTTGGAGAACAAATGCGAATTGCAATGCAAGTAGAAAATCCAATAGGTGATACCTCCTATTTTTGACTCAATAATGAGGGTGGACCTTGGCACGCTTGTATCCAATATCGCCTCTTTGACTTCCCCTTCGGCGACCGCGTAAGCTGGCGTATTTATCGGTGCCCTGAAGTCAATTCCTGCATGATTCTCCAACCCAATAGGTGGATTCGACAAGTCCCATTTGTAGGTGTCGTAGCTGTAACCTGTCGCCAGGTAAGGCTCCGTTACACATCCTGCCTCTGTCGGTTTGTCCGGGTCGGGTGGCGTCGACCAATGAAAAATTGCTTTGGAAAGCGCATGAATTTTCACCATTTCCGAGTCGGTCCTCCGCAAGCACCCATTTTTGATTTCCCACTTTGCATATGGGACGGAACCGCTAATACCTTGATACCGTGGAGTTACGGTTGAAGAAACGCCCCAATCGCTGAAATGAGTTGTAGTGGCAGTGAGAGTCATATTTATTTTGTCAACGACCGTTGGCACCGAACTCCAACCATCCGCTGCTCTAAAGACTATGTGCTGATCAGTTTCCGCATTGCCGATTGGTAAGTCGATGGGGTCATAGCGCGCGACAATTGTCACGGGTACGCTAAAAACTAAACCTTCTGGCCCAAGATTGAAGGCGAAATTGCCAAGACTGGAGTCTTGAATATCGGGACTTGCAGTAGTGACCGTGATCAGTTGCGCGACAGACAAGGCACCGGCTGGAACTATTAGCTTGATCTTGCCGGACGGCACATTCACCGTTCCGCCCTCAGGACCAACTAGAACTGATGCACTATCAAGGTCAGGCGTACTTTCAATACGCCATTTGAGGCTAGTCGGGTTGAAAGGCAACGCGCGATCCTGCCGTAAAGTGATCGTGTCCGACGCAATGACAATAGCTCCAGCTTTCATGTCGCCTACCACTACCGTTCCGTCGATTATGGTGGTTCCCACACCAGCATTTGTAAGAGTGGCGGTCACTCCCGTTTGTAAGACCGGGCCATTCTGCACAGTGACCTTGAACACATAGTCGAACACAGTCCGCGATACCCGTGTCTCGCTGACTTTCGTTACTGCAATCACGGTTGCGGTCTCGGTGGTGGCAACTGCGCTGATTGCTTGTCTGGTGGCGGCAGTTTTTGCGTCAGAAGAAAGGGCAGAAGTGGCATCGCCACCCCCGCACGACCCAAGGCCCAAAGTGAGGGCGATACAGGCAGAAGCGAACGAAAGGCGCACCCAGCGGGTTGCCGAGGATTCGGCGTTCATGCTACTGATCCTTTGAGGGATACGGTTGACAGTGGGGCAGAATTGCTCTTTGAGTGGCGGGCAATGCCGAGGCACCCAATGGCCAGCAGTAGTAGCCAAGATGCTCCCGGCTCAGATACTTGATTTGAGGTGATGAAAGCATCCGTGGTGAACCCCGAAAACAGGACGTTGAAGTCTGCGTCAGTGATGTCAAAGGCCATCGAGCCAGGTAGGCCCAGGCCGATGTAGTCAAAACTGACTTGGAAGCCAGCTTGGGCTTGCCCGAGCGACAGCGCCGTCAGCGGGTCAATGACAAAGCTATCCAGAAAGCCTGCGGCAGGCAGGCCGAGGTCTGGCTGGATGAGCAGGCTGTCCCAGGCGGTTGGGCTGGCCGTCAGCGCGAGGTTGGTGAACCGGGTTTCGTCAAAATAAAGTGTGAAGCCGCTGATGGACGCGGGCGAGCCATCGTTCTCGACGGCTATGTCAGCCAGGTATTAGCTCCCTCCCAAGTCGGTGAACGACACGTTGACGATAGCGGCCTGCGCCGTAACGCTTGACATCATGAGGACGACTGCCGCAAAGGCGGAGATGGCCTTTGAGGTGCCTCGCAGAATGGCTGCAAAACTGAATGGGATGGGTGTTTGGGCCGCGTTCGAGGCACGCGCTGGCGCGGTTTTGGGCTGCTTGGTCAAGTCGAGTCTCCCCAGGGATTGGTTTTAAAACGGATGGGTCGCCGCCAGCTTATTGGTTCGAATTAGCGTTGCGCTGGGCAGCATTTGTGTAACAGCAATATTTACACCATGTAATGTCAACCTTTGTAAGCTATTGATTCGTATGATAGTAGTTCGTTCAATCGTTACATTTTAAAGTTTTATGTAAATAAAACCGACACAAAATTGACTTTGAAACGATCCAATCGTTTCGTATTACAATGTCGTACAAGCAGGAGGTCACCATGCAAACCACACTGACCGTGCGTATTTCAGATAGCGAAGCGCAAACGCTGGACGGCATCTGCGCCAGTACCAGCAAGTCGCGCAGTGAGGTGGTGCGCGATGCGTTGCGTGGCTACAGCTTGCGCGAGTCGCTGCGACAAAGTCAGGCGCAACTGGCGCCCTACGCTCGGGCTTCAGGTTGGCTGACGGAGGACGATGTCCTAAATGACGTTTCATGAAGGTGTTTTTGGACACCAACGTCTGGATGTCCGCGACCATTTTTTCAGGTTTGTGCGAAGAGTTGGTGCTGCAAAGCTCCGAGCGTGGAGAGTTGTTGAGCAGTGCTCTGGTGCAATTTGAAGCACATG
>JANNFW010000743.1:0-3287 GCA_031380235.1 Rhodoferax sp.
GGGTTTGATTATGCTTGACCGGGACGGTTTTCGGCCCAATGTCGGCATCGTCTTGCTCAACCAGAAAAATCAAGTGTTCTGGGGCAAGCGCATTCGTACCCACTCGTGGCAGTTTCCGCAGGGTGGCATTGACCGGGGTGAGACCCCCGAGCAGGCCATGTTTCGGGAGCTGCATGAGGAAGTGGGGCTCCAGCCGGAGCATGTTTGCATCGTTGCCCGCACGCGAGACTGGTTGCGCTACGAGGTGCCTGACCGCTTTATCCGCCGTGATGCGCGGGGCCATTACAAAGGCCAAAAACAAATCTGGTTTCTGCTCCAGTTGACGGGTCACGACTGGGATTTGAACCTGCGCGCGACAGATCACCCCGAGTTTGATGCGTGGCGCTGGAACGATTATTGGGTGCCGCTGGATGCCGTGGTCGAATTCAAACGCGGTGTTTACGAGACGGCGTTGACCGAGCTGTCACGCTACCTTCCGCGTTACGACGTGCGCACCCGCTTTTTGCGCCAAGGTGCGCGCCTGCGCGACCACGACCATGACCCCGCGCACGATATGCTGTTGAGTGCCACGTTTGAGTTGCCGCCAGGGGCGACTTATGAGCCTGACCCGAGCAATCACGGGCCATTGCAGGCATTACCAAATACGCAAGCGCTGTAATTTCAAGTCGAAGCCGACAGGATGAGGTTGTCGCGGTGCAGCATCTCGGGCTCAGCGCAATAGCCCAGCAGGCTTTCGATCTCCCCCGAGGGCTTGCGGCAAATCAAACGTGCTTCTGAACTGGCGTAATTGGCCAGCCCACGTCCTATCTCCAAGCCTTGCGGGTCGCGCACGGCGATCACATCGCCACGTGAGAAGTCGCCTTCCACTGAAGTCATGCCAATCGGCAACAGGCTCTTGCCCTCGCGCTGGAGTTTGACCACGGCCCCGGCATCGACGGTGATCGCACCACGAAGCTGCAAGTGATCGGCAATCCATTGCTTACGCGCTTGCTTTTTCTGCGTTTGCGCGACCAGCAACGTGCCAATGGCCTCGCCCTGCATCAGTCGCAGCAGCGCATCAGGCTCGCGGCCCCACGCGATGACGGTGGAGGCACCTGAGCCCGCTGCACGTTTGGCGGCAAGTATTTTGGTGATCATGCCACCGCGACCCAAGCTCGAACCAGCGCCGTCGGCCATCTCTTCCAGGGCGGGGTCGCCCGCGCGAGCATCCGTCACGAACTGGGCTGCAGGGTCTTTACGAGGGTCGGCCGTGTACAGGCCTTTTTGATCAGTCAGGATGATCAGCGCATCAGCTTCGACAAGATTGGCCACCAAGGCTCCCAGTGTGTCGTTGTCGCCAAACTTGATTTCGTCGTTGACCACGGTGTCGTTCTCGTTGATCACGGGTAACACGCCAAGTTTGAGCAGGGTCAACAGCGTCGAGCGGGCATTCAAATAGCGCTCGCGGTCGGCCAAGTCTGCATGGGTGAGCAGCACCTGCGCGCTGCCCAGGCCGTGCTCGCGCAACTTGGTTTCGTACATTTGCGCCAAGCCCATCTGGCCAACCGCAGCAGCGGCTTGCAGCTCATTGATGGCTTTGGGCCGCATCGTCCAGCCCAGGCGCTTCATGCCCTCGGCGATGGCACCGCTGGAGACCATGATGACCTCGATACCGGGCTGTTGATCATTTCCTTTGATCAGAATCGACATCTGCCGACACCACTCGCCAATCGCCTGCTCATCCAGGCCGCGACCCTCGTTGGTCACCAGGCTGGAGCCGACTTTGACAACGATGCGTTTCGCACCTTTGAGCAATTCAGGCTTCAGCATCGTTAGCCACATCAGGGGCGAAGCGAGGATCAATGTCAACTGGGGCCGCCTCAGCCACCTGCTGCGCCTTGATATGTTTGTAAATAGTCTTGATCAATCCCTCACAGCCCTCGCGCGTCAAAGCAGAAATCTCGAACACCGGCCCTTTGAATTTGAATCGCTTGACGAAGTCCTTCACCAAGGCCGCGCGCTCATCGTTGGGCACCATGTCCAGCTTGTTCAAGACCAGCCAACGCGGCTTGGCGTGCAAGGCGGCATCGTATTTTTTGAGTTCATTGACGATGGCCTTGGCCTGCGCCACCACGTCCACGCTGTCGTCAAATGGTGCCATGTCCACCACATGCAGCAGCAAGCGAGTGCGCTGCAAATGGCGCAAAAACAAGTGGCCAAGACCTGCGCCCTCGGAGGCACCTTCGATCAATCCAGGCAAATCAGCCACCACAAAGCTCTGCTCGGGGCCAACGCGTACCACACCCAAGTTGGGGTGCAGGGTGGTGAAAGGGTAGTCCGCAATGCGCGGGCGGGCGTTGGAGATCGCCGTGATCAGCGTGGATTTCCCCGCGTTGGGCATGCCCAGCAAGCCAACATCCGCCAGCACCTTGAGTTCGAGCTTCAGACTCTTCTTTTCGCCGGGCCAGCCCGGTGTTTTTTGGCGCGGAGCGCGGTTGATGGCGCTCTTGAATCGCAAGTTGCCAAAGCCGCCATCGCCACCCTTGGCGATGGTGATGACTTCGCCGGGCGTGAGCAGTTCAAACAGAACATCACCCGTCTCCGCATCGGTGATGATGGTGCCAACAGGCATCTTCAGCGTGATGTCTGACCCTGCTGCACCAAACATGTCCGAGCCCATGCCGTGCTCGCCGCGCTTGGCATCGTGGCGGCGCGAGAAGCGAAAATCAACCAGCGTGTTCAGGTTGACATCTGCCACCGCAAAAACATGCCCGCCACGCCCGCCGTCGCCGCCATTGGGGCCGCCAAACTCTTTGTATTTTTCGTGCCGGAACGAGACGCAGCCCGCTCCGCCATCTCCGGCAGAGATATCGATGAAGGCTTCGTCAACAAATTTCATACTCAGACTCCAGAAACAAAAAACCCTGCGACGAAGCGCAGGGTTTTATAAGAAGCGCTTGTGGAGTTTAAGCCGAAGCGGGCGCGGTGATGCTCACCGTGTGCTTGTTCAAAGCGCCTTTGATGGCGAACGACACGTGGCCGTCTGCCAGGGCAAAAAGGGTGTGATCTTTGCCAATACCAACATTGTTGCCGGGGTGGAACTTGGTGCCGCGTTGGCGCACGATGATCGCGCCTGCGCTGATCAACTCACCGCCGTAGGCTTTCACGCCGAGCATTTTGGGCTTGGAATCACGCCCGTTTCGCGTAGAGCCGCCGCCTTTTTTCTGTGCCATGACCTGTGCCTCTTATTAACTCGCAATGGCACCAATCAACAGCTCAGTGAACTGCTGGCGATGGCCTTGACGTTT
>JANNFW010000777.1:0-2194 GCA_031380235.1 Rhodoferax sp.
GTACTCGTGCGGCAGCAACGTGCGTCCGGCCGAGGTCTTCTTCCAATCGATGAAGTAGCCCGGCCGCACACCGTTTTCGCTCGACTCCGAGTGCTCCAGCCCAATGCCGCTGAAGGTGTCGCTGATGGCCAGCAGAAATTCGTAGCGCGCGAAATGGCGAGAGGCAAACACGCCATCGGCCTGCGTCACCAGTTGCTTGTGCGCCTCGATTTGTTCGGGCGTGGCTTCAAGCTGCGCTGCGGTGTCCGCAAAAACGTTCAGATAAACCGGGGCACGGTTTTTGGTGTCCAACTCAATGCGCTTGAAATGCTTGCCCGCCCACAGCGGTGAATCAACCAACGTCTCCAGGCTGACGGGTTTGAACTCGTACCAGTCGCCCGTGCGCATCGCATCGCGCTTGACCAAATCCAACGCGCTGGCGATCTTCCAATCTGTCGGCAACTTGGCCGATGCCTTGACCGCAATCGCACTGGCGTAATGCCCCGCCGGGTACAGCACCACGGTGTTCCATTGCAGGCCGATGATCTCCGGCGTCATCACGACGCGGTCCGCGCCGCAGGTGACGGGCGACAAATGCTGAAATACCACGTTGAGTGAGGCCACACCCGCAGGCACCGTCAGGTGAAAGGCAAACACGTCCACCGGGTCACGCGTCCACGCCAGCGGTTTGCCGTCTGCGGTGATCTGCAAGCCACTCAAGCGCGCCACCCGGCCCCTGGGCGAGTGGGTGCCCGGTAGCCACTGCGGGTAAAGCAAGGTGAGCGGCCCCGCCGCGACAGGAATGACCTGGCGCACCTGCATGATCTTGCGCTCGACATCGGTCAAGTCGACCTCGACCGCCAGGGTGCCGATGTAGGGGGTGTTGAGGGGCTTGGGCGTGGTGTGGATTGCAGAGGCAGTCGGCGAGGTGGTTTGCGACAATGCAAACCCAGCGCCGCTGGACATGGCAAGCGCCAGCAGACACGCGCCCAGGCGCTGCACGGAAAAGAAACGCCGATAGCGGTATATATTCACTGAAACTCCCGATTCAAGAAAAGCCTGGCTGTGAGTCTACTTCCTCTATGAGCACAACCCAAAACCACCGCTCGGCAACTCCCCTCGTTTTGTGGCTGGGCTACGTGGCTTTTGTCATCTACGGCAGCCTGGTGCCGCTGCAATACAAAGCCCGCTCAATGGATTCAGCCATCGAGGCTTTTCAGAAAATTCCATTTCTGAAGTTGGGCATCGCGTCACGCGCCGACTGGATCTCCAACGGCGTGTTGTACGTGCCCGTTGGCATCCTGACGGTTTTGGCGTTGCGTGCAGTATTGCCACGCTTGACAAGCCTGCTGGCATTGTCCTTGGCGCTCATCTTTTGCGCGGCGTTGGCAGTGGGCGTTGAGTTCACCCAGTTATTCTTCCCGCCGCGTACCGTATCGCAAAACGACCTGATCGCCGAGCTGATTGGAAGCGTCATCGGCCTGGTGTGGGTAACCCGATTCTCCAACTGGTTTGCATCTGTCTTCAACTCGCTGCTGCAAGACACCCAGCGCCTGTTTCATCTGGCGCTGGATGCCTACGTCGTCGCGTATTTGGCGTTTGCCCTGTTTCCGTTTGATTTCCTGCTGTCTGCCGCTGAGATTGCCACCAAGGCAAACTCGAACCTTTGGGGCTGGCTGCTGGCGGGCAGCGGTAACCGGGTCACCATTGTTGTGCTGCGGTTGACGGTTGAAATCGCCCTGACATTGCCACTGGGCTGGTGGCTGGCACGGGGGATTCGGGAGCGCGCGTCACGCAATGGAGCAGGCCGCCAATTGCACGGTCGTAGCCCGGATTCGATCAGCACCGGCCACAGTAGCGACAGCCAGACGCACCGTCCCAAATACGGCTTGGCAATTGCCTTTGGATTGGCGCTGGGCCTCTTGCTGGAGATTGCGCAATTCTTCATTGCATCGGGCACATCGCAAGGGCTTTCGGTGCTGACACGGCTGGCTGGGGTGGTGGCAGGGGTAGCCTTAAGCCGATACGCCGTCGGACGGAAACTGGACGATGGTGCCCGCTTGATTCGCCGCTTCGGCTGGGTGCTGCCGCTGCCGTACCTGCTGACATTGCTGGAGATGAACGGCTTGCTCAGCACGCCGTGGCAGAGTGTTGACCACGCACGCGAGCAGTGGAGCAAGGTCAATTTCATGCCGTTCTACTATCACTACTTCAC
>JANNFW010000014.1:0-1560 GCA_031380235.1 Rhodoferax sp.
CGCCTTCAAGTGGCTAATGGCCTGCTTGGCGCTGCCCAGCACGTAGCCGTGTGCGGGCAGGATGAAATTGACATGATGCGCGTCGCAAGCTGCGGTGAGCGCATCCAGCGAATCGAGGTAAGCCGTCATGTCGCCATCAGGCGGATCGACCACGGTCGTGCTGCCGTTCAAAATGTGGTCGCCGCTGAAGAGCAGACCGTCTTCCAGCAGCACCAGGCACAGGTGATTGGCCGCGTGGCCAGGGGTGTGGATGACTTTGAGTGTGTGGGTTGTATCAGCGTTGATCGGCTTTGCGACAAGCGTCAGCAACTCCTGATTTGCAAGCGCGCGATCAGGCGTGAATTCGGAGTTGGCTCGTGCCGTGGGCAGGCTGGCCAGGCCCAAAATCGGCGGCACGCCGTGCGTCGCCTTATGGGAAGATTGGGAACACAGCGCCTGCAAAGGCTTGGCCCCCGGCGAGTGATCGGCATGCGAGTGCGTGCAGACAATCATGCGGATGTCGCCGCCCGCCGTGCGCCATAGCCGCTCGATGTGGGCTGCATCCGCCGGGCCGGGGTCGATGGCGATGTAGCCTGTATTCGGGTCACCCACCAAATAACTGTTGGTGCCCGGGCCAGTCATCACGCCAGGGTTGGGCGCCGTCAAGCGCATTACGTTTTTCAAAAGCGGTACGGGTAGCAGCGTATTCCAGTCCAGGTGATGCACGATTTGGCCGTCAGGGCTGACCATCTCCAGCTCGCCAAACGGTTGCTCATGCTCCATGTAGCGCGCCTCGGTACCCGCCAGCCAACCCGCGCGCGGGCAGCTTGTCCACAATGGCTGCTCGGTGTCGGCGCAGGCGTGCAACACCGCTTCAACGGTGGCAAAGTCTTTGAGCCGCTCCAGCGTGCGAATGGTGGGAAAGATGATGAAGAAGGTACCCGCTGCATGGCGCGCCAAGGCATCGACCGGGCGCACCCACACGGGTTCAAACTGCTCGGCCTCGTCGGCCACGGGTGTCTGGCCGTCGGGCATGCGGGCGACCAAAAATGGCACGTCAAAACGACGCGGCAAGTCGCGGTCCGTGATCCAGTGCGCGAGGACAAACACATCCGCACCACACAGCGTGAGGCCACGCGCTGCGCATTGGGCGGCGAAGGGTTGCTTGCGGTCGATGGCGGCGATATCTTCGGCTGTGGCCGATACGCCATCGCCGTGCTTGGCCAGCAGCACGCCCAGCTCTTCAAAGCTCTCGCGGATGGCGGCAATCGCTTGAGTCAAGTGCAGATCACTTTGCGTTGCGCGGCGGCTGGCCTGCGCGTGCGAGCGGGCATCCAGCGCATCCACGCCACCGCCGGGGAATACATACGCACCGGGTGCGAAGCTGGCCGTCATAGAGCGGCGCGTCATCAGCACCTCAATGCCCACCTCGCTGTCGCGCAGAAGCAGCACGGTGGCAGCGGGGCGGGTGGCGACGGGGTCACGCTGGGGGTGCAGCAGTTGGTTGAGTCTTGGCATGGGTGAATTTTGCAACCAAAACCTTCATCGCTTCATAATTCAGGGCCATTGTGCAAGTTAACA
>JANNFW010000045.1:0-2063 GCA_031380235.1 Rhodoferax sp.
ACTGGCAAAATCTGCCAGCCGCGAGCGCTCTCCACGCGCCAGGGTGATGTGTCCGCCGTGCGGCCAGCCCTTGATTTTGTCGACCGCGAAGGTCAGGCCCGATGAGCCTTCGGTCAGATTCGGCGTATCAATCTGCGCCAGGTTGCCCATGCAGACGATCTTGGTGCCCGGCCCGGCGCGGGTGATGAGAGTCGTAATCTGCTTGGGTGTCAAATTCTGCGCTTCGTCAATGATGACGTACTTGGTCAAGAACGTGCGGCCCCGCATGAAGTTCATGCTCTTGATTTTGATTCGGCTTCGAATCAACTCGCTGGTGGCGGCGCGGCCCCATTCACCCGCATTGGTGTCGGTTTTACCCAGCACTTCGAGGTTGTCGTCCAGCGCACCCATCCACGGGCCCATTTTTTCTTCTTCGGTGCCGGGCAGAAAGCCAATGTCTTCGCCCACGCTCACGGTCGCGCGGGTGACGATGATTTCGGTATAACGGCGATCATCCAGCACCTGCGTCAGGCCGGCTGCCAGCGCCATCAGCGTTTTGCCGGAGCCTGCAGTGCCGGTGAGGGTGACGAAGTCCACCTCGGGGTCCATCAGCAAATTCATCGCAAAATTTTGCTCACGGTTGCGGGTGGTCACACCCCAGACCGCGTTTTTAAGATGGTTGTAGTCTTTCAGCGTTTTGAACACCGCCGTTTTGCCACGAATCTCGGTCACGCGGGCATACAGCGAGGGCTCGCCGGGCGCTTCAAAAAACACAAATTGGTTGACCAAGAGCGAGGGCACCAACGGGCCGGCAATGCGGTAAAACGTCGCCGCACCCTGTTGCCAGCTTTCCACCGTCTGGCCATGGGTGGCCCAAAAATCGGCGGGGAGGGCGAACGATCCGGCATACAGCAGGTCGCCATCGTCCAGGGTCTTGTCGTTTTGGTAGTCGTCCGTCGCCAAGCCCAAAGCGCGGGCTTTGACGCGCATGTTGATGTCTTTGGACACCAGCACGACTTCTCTGGGGGTGTACTGTTGCCGCAGGGCATCCACCACGCCCAGAATCTGGTTGTCCGCCTTGCCTTGGGGCAGGCTGGAGGGCAGGGTGTAATTGAGCGTCTGGGTCTGGAAGTAAAGCTTGCCTTTGGCCTCACGGTGCCCGGTGGAATCCAGCTGCAAACCCACGCCGATGTCCGCGCCATTGCTGCCCGCCAGGGCATCCAGGCTGCGGCTGGTCTGGCGCGCGTTGCGGGCGACCTCGGTCATGCCTTTTTTGTGGCCATCGAGCTCTTCGAGGACGATCATCGGCAGAAAGATGTCGTGCTCTTCGAAACGGAACAGGCACATCGGGTCGTGCATCAGGACGTTGGTGTCCAGCACGAAGAGTTTTGCGGGGCCACCGGGCTTGCGCTTTTTCGAGGCGGCCGCAGCGCGGGCTGGCCGGTCGGTCTGACCGCCGGGTGCTACCGGGCTGTCCACCAGCGGTTCAACCTCGTTTGAGCGACTCGCAGGCGCACGAAGGGAGGCCGCATGCACGGGTTCGGGACGTTTGTAAGGTGGCGGCATCTGCACCTCGCGCACCGGACGCACGGGTAGGTCGTCGGACTTTGTCTGGCGCGCCAGGGGATGCTCCGTGGTCGGCTTGAAAGACTTTTTTCCAGGCCTGGAAATGTTGCGAGCTGGCGCGTCAAAAGCGGCTTGAGTCAAGAGGGCGGCGCGCTTGGTGGGGGCAGGTGGCAGGGGCATGTCGTGATGTGTGGAGAGTCAATGAAAATGAAAAAGCTGCGTCAAAAGAGCTGTGTCAAAAAAGCGGTCTGAAAAGCGGTCTGAAAAGCGAAAAAGCCGCCCTGAACCAAGGCGGCTTTTTAGAGAGTTTGATGGCCCGAGTCATCGGCCTGTTCAGAAACATGAAACTCATTATGCATGAGCCCTATGACGAACTAAATCTACGGATCACGCCCGCATGCAACGCGCCCGATGAAGCGCTTTGTTTCAAGCCGCTTTCTTCAACGCCTTGACGGCCTTGAGCACGTCATCGACATGCCCCGGCACCTTCAGGCCGCGCCATTCTTCCTTCAGAAGGC
>JANNFW010000377.1:0-3318 GCA_031380235.1 Rhodoferax sp.
ACTTTGTATTCTTTGGGCTTGGTGAACAGCTCGATTTGCGCAATCGTCTGGTTGGCAAAGCTGGACGACATGACAAAACTGGGGTGGCCCGTGCCGCAGCCCAAATTCACCAAACGGCCTTTGGCCAACAAAATGATGCGCTTGGCGGCAGCCTTGCCTTTGGCGGGGAAGATCACATGGTCAACCTGCGGCTTGATTTCTTCCCACTTGCATTTGTCCAGCGACGCGACGTCAATCTCATTGTCAAAATGGCCGATGTTGCAAACGATAGCCTGATCTTTCATGGCCGCCATGTGCTTGTAGGTGATGACGTTTTTGTTTCCGGTGGCCGATACGAAAATATCGCATTTGTCAGCGGCGTATTCCATCGTGACGACTTTGTAGCCTTCCATCGCGGCTTGCAGCGCATTGATCGGGTCGACTTCGGTCACCCACACCTGGGCGCTGAGTGCACGCAGGGCCTGGGCCGAACCCTTGCCCACATCGCCATAGCCCGCGACCAAGGCAACCTTACCCGCGATCATCACGTCGGTGGCGCGTTTGATGGCATCCACCAAGGATTCACGGCAGCCGTACAGGTTGTCGAACTTGCTCTTGGTGACGGAATCGTTGACGTTGATAGCGCGCAGGGCGAGCTCGCCTTTGACGGACATTTCGTTCAAGCGCAGCACGCCGGTGGTGGTTTCCTCGGTCACGCCGATGATATTTTTCAGGCGGCGGCTGTACCAGGTGGGATCCACCTTCAACTTGGCTTTGATGGCGTTGAACAGGCAAACTTCTTCTTCGCTGCCGGGCTTGGCCAGCACTTTGATGTCTTTCTCGGCCTTGGTGCCCAAATGCATCAGCAAAGTCGCATCGCCGCCGTCGTCCAAGATCATGTTCGGGCCTTCGGCAGCTGTGCCCTTTTTGCCGGTGAACTCAAAAATGCGGTGGGTGTAATCCCAGTAATCAACCAGGTTTTCGCCCTTGTAGGCGAACACGGGCGTGCCTGCGGCAACGAGTGCAGCAGCAGCGTGGTCTTGCGTGCTGAAGATATTGCACGAAGCCCAACGCACATCGGCACCCAGCGCTTGCAGGGTTTCGACCAGCACGGCGGTTTGAATCGTCATGTGCAGGCTGCCCGTGATGCGCGCACCTTTAAGCGGCTGCGCCTTGGCGAATTCTTCACGAATCGACATGAGGCCGGGCATCTCGGTCTCGGCAATGTTCAGCTCTTTGCGGCCCCAAGCGGCTAGGCTCAGGTCGGCGATTTCATAGTCTTGGTTTTTGATGGGTTTCAACACAGCATTCATGGCTCACTCCAAAGGTTAGTCAAACGTCAATTTGAAAAAACCACTGGAACTGTGCGGCGATCTCTGAATGGACTCTCACCTCACAGAACAGTGGGTGAGCGCAGTTGGTGCGGTGACGGTCGATACTCGAAAGCTATTGACGGGTCACGCGATCCGAGCCTCGTTCAAAAGTCTTGAACTGCATCGCTCCTCGGAATGCGTGGATTCTAGCGGTTTTGGTGGCGGTTTGATTTGGCAATCTTTGCCAACGCGGCTAAAATAAGGTTATGAGTACCGTCACCATGAATATTTCTTTGACCGAAGATTTGAAGGCGTTCGTCGACACGCGCGTCAAGTCGCGGGGTTACAGCTCATCCAGCGAGTATGTGCGGGATCTTTTGCGGCGCGATGAAGAGAAGCTCAAAGAGGAGCACTTTCAGAAATTGATTCAAGACGGCCTGGAATCGCCCCTGCTGCCGGAGAGCTTTGACTTGACTGCGCACTTACGCGAGCGCATTCTGGCAGCTGGGAAAAGATCCCAAAATCCCGAACCACGCAACGCCCCTCGGGCATGACCGTGCGTCTGACCAAACCCTCGCGCTTGCGTGAGGAGGTTCTGCTTGACATTGACGAAGCGCTGAACTTCTACATTGCTGAAGCGCCTCACATGGTGCGCAGATTTGAAAGTGCTGTTCTAGAAGCACGCGAGCACGTCGAGAAATTTCCGGGGACGGGTTCTAAGCGATACCAGTCCATCAGCGGTGAAGACATTCTTCGCTTTTGGACGCTGAACAAGTTTCCCTACGCCATGTTCTATTTCGAACGCGCAGACTACGTCGAAATCGTTCGTTTGCTGCATCAGTCGTCCAATATTCCTGTTCATCTCGAATTGTAATTTTCCCTTTGATTTTTTTGGATTTCCCCCGTGTCCTTCGCCACCGAAACCCGCCGCCGCCGCACCTTCGCCATCATCTCCCACCCCGATGCCGGCAAAACCACGTTGACCGAGAAGCTGTTGCTGTTCTCCGGTGCGATTCAGATTGCTGGCTCAGTCAAGGCGCGCAAAGCGACGCGGCATGCCACCAGTGACTGGATGGAGATTGAGAAACAACGCGGCATTTCGGTGGCATCGAGCGTGATGCAGATGCTGTACCGCGACCACGTCATCAATCTGCTGGATACGCCCGGCCACAAAGACTTCTCAGAAGACACCTACCGCGTGCTGACGGCGGTTGATTCTGCGCTGATGGTGATTGATGCCGCCAACGGCGTTGAGGCGCAAACCCGACGTTTGATTGAAGTCTGCCGCCAGCGCAACACGCCCATCATCACCTTCGTTAACAAGATGGACCGCGAGGTGCGCGAGCCGCTGGACATCATGGACGAGATTGAGCGCGAGCTGGGCATGCCGTGTGTGCCGATGACTTGGCCGGTGGGGCAGGGCAAAACCTTTGGCGGCATCATCAACCTTCGCACGCAGGCTATGACCGTGTTTGAGCCGGGAAGCGACCGGGGGCCGAAAGACTTCACCACCATCCCTTTGAGCGACAACTCGGCGCTGCTGAAGCGATTTGGGCATGAGTTTGAAATCGCACATGACAGCATGGAGCTTGCCACCGGCGCCTCGCCGACTTGGGATCACGCAGCGTTTTTGGCGGGCAAACAGACGCCCGTGTTTTTCGGCTCCGGTGTGAACAACTTTGGCGTGATGGAGGTGCTGGATGCGCTGGTGGACTTAGCGCCATCGCCGCGCTCCCGCACCAGCTCGTATGTGGTCAACAAGCAGCCGGTGATCAAGGAAATTCAACCCGAAGACGATTCGTTTTCAGGCGTGGTCTTCAAGGTGCAGGCGAATATGGATGCCAACCACCGCGACCGCATCGCCTTCGTGCGCATGGCGTCGGGTAAGTACACGCCGGGTATGAAGTTGAAGGTGATGCGCACCGCCAAAGAGCTGCGCCCCACCAGCGTGGTGACCTTCATGAGCCAGCGGCGCGAGGCCGTGGAAGAAGCCTACGCCGGTGACATCGTCGGCTTTACGACGCAC
>JANNFW010000093.1:0-4245 GCA_031380235.1 Rhodoferax sp.
CACGGCGGTTCGTTCCCCGCAACGGCAGAAGCACTCCAAACCCTGCCCGGCATAGGACGATCTACCGCAGGAGCCATCGCATCGCTCTGTTTTGGAGAGCGTGTGGCGATTCTGGATGGTAACGTCAAGCGTGTTCTGACTCGCGTTCTTGGGTTTGATGCCGACTTGGCCGTATCAAAGAATGAGCGCGCCTTGTGGGACTTGGCGACAAACGCCTTGCCTGAACAAAGCCAACACATGCCCCGCTACACCCAAGGCATGATGGACTTGGGGGCCACCGTTTGCTTGTCGAGAAAACCGTCGTGCGACAAGTGCCCGTTAAGCGGCGAGTGCGTTGCCAAGCAGCAAGGTCAGCCTGAAAAATACCCGGTGAAGACGCGCAAGCTCAAACGCAGCGCGCAGTCGATCTGGCTGCTTTGGGCGCAGACGGGCGATGACTGGGTTCATTTGGCAAAACGCCCCAGCCCCGGCGTGTGGGCGGGCTTGTATTGCTTTGCGCTGTTTGACAGCCGGGCCGCGCTTGAGACCAGTGTCGATGCGCGTTGGCAGGACGATCTGGAGGATGACGCGGTTTTCACCCATGTGCTGACACACAAAGATCTGCACCTGCACCCGGTTCGTTTGATCGCGCCCAAGCGGGCATTAAAAGGCCTTCAGGGCGGCTGGTTCAGCCCCGCGCAAGTTCAGGACTTGGGTTTGCCCGCACCCATCAAAAAACTGCTTTTGAACCGGTAGTGTTTAAGTGGGCAACCAGCCGTGTGACGTGGCTGCGAAGCGCCCAGGCATGGCATCCAGCTCGCGGTGGCGTTTGAGCGTCACCCAGCGCGTGGCAAAGCCCTCGGCCAGCTCTTCCACCAGATAGACCGAGCGATGCTGGCCCCCAGTGCAGCCAATGGCCACGGTCACGTAGCTGCGATGATCGCGCGCGAGCGAATCCAGCCAGTAGCTTAAAAATGCGTTGATCTGATGCAGCATTTCAGCAACCGCAGGCTGCTGCCGCAGGAACTCAATGACGGGTTCGTCGCGCCCGGTTAGCGCACGCAAATCAGGGTCGTAATGCGGGTTGGGCAGCATGCGCACGTCAAACACAAAATCGGCATCGGTGGGCACGCCGCGTTTGAAGGCGAACGACTCAAATGCCAGCGTCAACTGACCCGCAGGCGCAGAAATAAGCGCTTTGACGTAACCCTGCAATTGCGAAGGCCGAATGATGCTGGTGTCGATCACGTGCGACTGCTCGCGCAAGTCTGACAGCAGTTCTCGCTCGTACTCTATGGCATCCACCAAGGCGCGCCGCTGATCCGTGGCACCCGCTGCCGCGCCTGCGATCGCTTGCGACAGCGGATGCTTACGGCGCGACTCCGAATACCGCCGCACCAGTGTGCCGGTTGTCGAATCCAGAAACAGCGGCTTGACGGTGATACCTTGTTTGCGCAGGGCATTGAGCTGCTCGGGCACGATATGCAATGACGTGGCGCTGCGCACATCCATGGCAATCGCAACACGAGTGGCCTTCTGCTCCTGCTCCAAAGTCACAAACTGCACCAAAAGCTCAGGCGGCAAGTTGTCCACGCAGTAGTAGCCCGCATCCTCAAGTGCATGCAGCGCAACAGACTTGCCAGAGCCGGACATGCCCGTGATCAAAACAATTTCCATACCTGAATCGGTGGATTGGATATCAGCCATCTAGTTCCTCGCCTCCAGCATTTCCTTGGCGTGCGCCAGCGTTGTTCCCGAGAGCCGCTCACCGCCCAGCATGCGGGCGACTTCGGCAACGCGCTTTTCACCGTGCACCGAGGCAACAGAACTCAAAGTCATGCCCTGCTTGAGTTGCTTGGCCACCACCAAGTGATGATCAGCACAGGCCGCCACCTGCGGCAGATGCGTGACGGCCAGCACCTGGCGATCAAGTCCCAATTGCTTCATCAACCGTCCCACCGTCTCCGCAACCGCACCGCCCACCCCCGCATCCACCTCGTCAAAAATCAATGTCTGCGCCGTGCCAAGCTGACTCGTCGTGACAGCAATGGCCAGCGCCATGCGCGACAGCTCACCGCCCGAGGCCACTTTGTTAACGGGCCGGGGCGTGCTGCCCGCATGGCCCGCGACCAAAAAGCCCACGTCTTCCAAGCCAAACTGCTGCGGCTGTGCGGCGGGGCTGATGGCCACTTCAAACACGCCACCCTGCATGCCCAGCCCCTGCATCGCTTGCGTGATGGCTTTGGCCAGCAATGGGGCGGCGCGACCACGCGCTTTGGAGATGGCTTTGGCCTCGGCCAGGTAGGCTGCATGCGCCTTGGCATCAAGCGCTTCCAGCGCCACCAGGTCGCTGCTGGCCTCCAGCCGCGCCAGCTCTTCGCGCCAACCGGTCAGCAGTTCGAAAAGCTCGGCTGGTGCGCGCTTGTAGCGGCGGCTGAGCGACATCCACAAGGCCATGCGCTCGTCAAGCTCGCTCAAACGATCCGGATCCAGCTCGGTCTTGCGAAGGTAGGCGCGCAGGGTATGAACGGTATCTTCGATTTGCGCGATGTTGGATGACAAAACATCGGCCAACTCTTTGAACTGCGGCTCAATGGCAGCCTGATGTTGCAACTGCTGCAAGGCTTTGTTCAGAGCGCTCAAGACGCTGGCTTCGTCGTCATCCAACCCTTGCACGGCACCTTGCGCGCCGTCCAACAGACTTTGCGCGTGGGACAGCCGGGTGTGCTCCAGGTTCAGCTCAGTCCACTCATCGGCCTTGGGCGACAGTTTGTCGACCTCGCCAATCTGCCACGCCAGACGCTCGTGGTCGCGCTGCAAAGTGGTTTGAGCAGCCTTGGCCTCGGCCAGCACAGCCTGGGCCTGGCGCCATTGCTGCCATTTGGACGACAGAGCCTCCGTGCTGACTTTGGCGTACGCATCCAGCAGCCCGCGCACGGCTTCTGGCCGGGTCAGGCTCTGCCAGGCGTGCTGACCATGAATATCGAGCAGTTGCTCACCAATCTCGCGCAGTTGCGTAGCAGTGGCGGGGCTGCCGTTGATCCAAGCGCGGCTTTTACCTTGGGCGTCCACCGTGCGGCGTAACAGCAGCGAGTCGCTTGCATCAAAACCTGCTGCGCCAAGCCATTCGGCAGTCGTCTGCGTCGCCTCAAACTCCGCACTCACGTCTGTGCGCTGTGCGCCTTCACGGATCACCCCTGCGTCCGCACGCGCGCCGGTGACCAGTTGCAGCGCATCGATCAAAATCGACTTGCCCGCGCCGGTCTCGCCCGTCAAAACCGTGAAGCCGCTGACCAGATCAAGCTCCAGCTCGCTCACAATCACAAAATCCCGCAGCATGATGCGTTTGAGCGACATGGCTAGACAACCCCCTCATTCCAGTGCATCTTCTGGCGCAGGGTGTCGAAGTAAGTCCAGCCTTTGGGGTGCAAAAAGCGCACGTGATGCTCGGACCGGTTGACGATGATGCGATCCCCATGCATCAGCGAAGCCAGCGATTGCATGTCAAAGTTGGCACTGGCATCGCGCCCGGCGACCACTTCAATTGCGATTTCGGAAACATTGGCGATGACGACTGGGCGGTTGGACAGCGTATGCGGTGCAATTGGCACCATCACCCAGCCGGGGATGGACGGGTGCAACAGCGGCCCACCCGCAGACAAGGCATAGGCGCTGGAGCCGGTGGGCGTGGCGATGATCAGGCCATCCGCCCGCTGGTTCGCCACAAAATGGCCATCCACCTCCACCCGCAGCTCCACCATGCCCGAGGTGGCTCCCCGGTTCACCACGACATCGTTCATCGCCAGCGCTTCCATCACGCAGCGGCCATCGCGCATCACGCGGGCATGCATCAGGCTGCGGTGGTCTTCCTCAAAGGCACCGGCGAGGATGGGGCCTAGCACCCCTTTAAAGTCTTCAAACGCAATATCGGTGACAAAACCCAGCCGCCCCTGGTTGATGCCTATCAGCGGCACACCAAAGCGCGCCAGCTTGCGGCTGATGCCCAGCATCGTGCCGTCGCCGCCCACTACCAGCGCCAAGTCGCACTGCGCGCCAATGCGCTCGGCATCCATCACCGGGTAGCCCGTCACGCCAACGTTATTGGCTGTGTCCTGCTCAAAAACCACCTCGCAGCCTTTGTCGTGCAAGAAATTGGCGACGGCCTCCAGCGCATTGCGCGAAGATTGCCCCGACGTGCCAGCGCTGCCGGAGGCCAGCGTCTGGTACTTGCCAATCAGTGCAACATGGCGGAATTTCGATTTCATT
>JANNFW010000101.1:0-1816 GCA_031380235.1 Rhodoferax sp.
TTTTGCCAACCTGTGGAAAGGCCTGGTGCTGGGGGGTCGCAACATGATCGGCATTGGCGTGGCCACCGCCAGCGCGGGCCTGATCGTGGGCGCGATCACGCTCACCGGCATGGGCCTGATGATGACGGAGTTTGTCGAAGCCGTGTCGGGCGGCAATGTGTTGATCATGCTCATCCTGACTGCCTTTGTCTGCCTGCTGATTGGCGCGGGCGTGCCCACCACGGCCAACTACATTCTGGTCGCCACCTTAATGGCCCCGGTGGTGGTGGAGCTGGGTGCGCGCAGCGGCTTGATCATTCCGCTGATTGCAGTGCACTTGTTTGTGTTCTATTTCGGCATCATGGCCGACGTGACGCCGCCGGTGGGGCTGGCATCCTATGCGGCTGCAGCGATTTCGGGCGACGACCCCAACGCCACGGGCTGGCAGGCCACTTGGTACAGCTTTCGCACCTCGGTGCTGCCCTTTGTCTTCATCTTCAACCCTGCGCTGCTGTTCATCGGGGTCAGCAGTGTGTGGGAGGTGGTGCTGGTATGCGTGACGGGCACGATCGCGTCGCTGCTGTTTGCCGCAGCCAGCATGGGCTGGTTTCGGCTGCGATGTACCTGGCTTGAAATTGGCCTGCTGCTGGCGGCAACCTTCTTCTTTTTCAGGCCGGACTGGGTAGTGGATCAATTCCATGTCAAATACGTGTCCGCCCCAGCTGCCGATATCTTCAAAGTGGCCGATAGCCTGCAAAAAGACGAGTGGCTGATCGTACGCACCAAGGGCGAAAACCTGGAGGGTGAGTCCATCAGCAAAACCCTAGCGATCCCGATGGGAGAAGGAAAAGACGGGCGTGAGCGCATCAAGAGTGGTGGGGTGACCTTGTCGCAACTCGGGCCCGACATCGAGATCGCGCAGGTGAAATTTGGCAGCCTTGCCAAGAAACTCGGTGTGGATCAGGGTTACAAGATTCAGGACTTACAACTGCCCAACCCAGCGCGGCCTTCGCAGTTTTGGGGCTTGTTTCCAGGCGTCGCGCTGGCGCTATTGATCTGGTTTTTGCAAGGCAGAAGGATGAAAGGACCCGCCTGATGCGTCAACTCAGGTTAATGCAAACGCTATATATGTAATAGCTGCTTACGCATATTATTAGAGAGCTAGAGGCGGATTTTATTCATATTTAGTCGGTAAATCGGGTTTGAACGCCTAAAATGGCTTGATGGATGCTATTTTTACCACAAATGTAGTAAATCAAGATTTAAGGTGAACACCACAGGAATCTGCACCAGCCAGCCGCGTTTCACCAGCCCGTTGAAATATCTTGCTAGGATTCGAGCAGGAATCTTCCCATGAATGCGCTAGAACTCACGCTGATGTATCTCTTCGCCGCTGTGCTGGGCGTGGTGGCCTGCCGCTCGCTGAAGCTGCCGCCGATGCTGGGCTATTTGGCCGTGGGTGTCGTGATCGGCCCCAATGCGCTGGCACTGGCGGAGAACTCTGCGGCGGTGCGCCATCTGGGTGAATTTGGCGTGGTGTTCCTGATGTTCGTCATCGGGCTCGAATTCAACCTGCCCAAGCTTCGCGCGATGCGCCAACATGTGTTTGGGCTGGGCCTGTTTCAGGTGGTGTTGACGATTGTGCTGACCACGGCGGCTTCCCTCCTGCTTGCGGCACTGGTTCCAAAACAGTGGGGCATGAGTTGGCAAACGGCGTTGGCGCTGTCCAGCGCGCTGTCAATGAGCAGCACGGCGATCCTGGTCAAGCTGATGGCCGAGCGGCTGGAGATGGAGTCGGAGCACGGCAAGCGCGTAATGGGCGTGCTGCTGTTTCAGG
>JANNFW010000116.1:0-6219 GCA_031380235.1 Rhodoferax sp.
GCGGTTTGCGCTTCTTTGACGGCGGTTGTCATAAGGAATCAATCGGCAGCCGACTAAGGTGCCAGGTAAGTGACGAGCTTTTGGCCCAGGACGTCCGCAGCCTCCTGCCACGTGACCGATACCCCGATTGTAGAAAGATCCACCGTTTGCAGCCCCGCATAGCCGCAAGGGTTGATGCGCGAAAAGGGTTCCAGATCCATCGCCACATTCAACGCCACACCGTGATAAGCGCAATGGCGACTGACTTTGATGCCGAGCGCGGCGATTTTGCCGAGGCCTGCGAAATTAATTGGGGTCAGATTCCAATTATCACCATGCGGAAAATCAAGGGATTGATGCGAGTGAGGGTCACTCAGTCGAATGTAGATTCCAGGCGCTCCCCGCACTCGATGCCCCGTCACCCCGAAGTGCATCAACGTGCGAATCACCGCCTCTTCGACTTTGTAGACATACTCTTTGACAAAATAGCCTGCACGTTTTAAATCGACCATCGGATACGCCACCACCTGCCCAGGCCCGTGGTAAGTCACCTGGCCGCCCCGGTTGGTTTGGATGATGGGGATGCCGCCCGCGTTCAAAACATGTTCAGGCTTGCCGGCCAGGCCTTGGGTGTAGACCGGCGGGTGCTCGCAAATCCAGAGATCATCCGGCGTGTGGATGTCGCGCGAGGCGGTGAAATCTTGCATCGCCTGATAGGTGGGCCGGTAATCAACGAGCCCGAGGTTTTTGATGTTCATGACTTCAAGGGGCTTCGGCAAACGCGCTGGCAGTGTAAGCTAGGATATCTTTAGGTTGCTTGATGACGGGTGTCAGAGCTAGCCAAACCCCATCAGCGCCACGGAGCCCGCGTGAAACGTATTTTGATGATTGCCTACCATTTTCCGCCGCTGGCTGGCAGCAGCGGCATCCAGAGGACTTTGCGCTTTGTGCAGCATTTGCCCTCATTGGGCTGGCAACCGCTGGTGTTGACGGCACATGCTCGCGCTTACGAAAAAACCAGCAAAGACTTGCTGGCCGATGTTCCCGTCGACACCGTCGTGCGCCGCGCCTTTGCGCTGGACACGGCGCGCCACCTCCAGCTCAAAGGGCGCTACCTAGGCTGGATGGCGCGACCCGACCGGTGGATCAGCTGGAAATTTGACGGTGTGCGGGAAGGCATGCGCATGATCAAGCAGTTTCGCCCCGATGTGATCTGGTCAACCTACCCCATCGCGACCGCTCACGTTATCGCCGCGAAGCTTCACAAAAAGACAGGAATCCCGTGGGTCGCAGATTTTCGCGACCCGATGGCGCAGGACGGTTACCCGGCAGACCCGCTCACCAAACAAAACTACCTGCAAATCGAAGCGCAAGCCGCGCAGCTCGCCCGTTTCTGCGTTTTCACGACGCCGGGTGCCGCGCGGGATTACCAGCAGCGTTACCCGTCGGCGGCCCAGCGCATGGTGGTGATTGAAAATGGCTACGACGAAGAGAGCTTTGCAAGCGCGTCTGCGCTGGCCCCAGCAGTCCAGACGCAGCCGCCAGGGAGCCGTCCGCTGGTGATGTTGCACAGTGGCATCGTTTATCCGTCAGAGCGAGATCCCACCCAATTGTTCATGGCATTGGGGCAACTGAAATCGCGGCAATTATTGGGGCCGCATGAGCTTCGGATTCGCTTCAGGGCGTCTTTTCAAGATGACCTGTTGCGCACGCTTAGCGCCCAGCACGGTGCGCAAGACTTCCTGGAGCTATCCCCAGCCATCCCGTACAAAGAAGCCCTTGCTGAAATGATGCAGGTGGACGCTCTTTTGGTCATGCAGGCCAGTAACTGCAACGCGCAGATTCCTGCCAAGATTTACGAATACTTAAGAGCAGGGCGGCCCATTTTGGGGCTGACAGATCCGCAGGGAGATACGGCTGGCGTTTTGCGCGATGCGGGGCTCACCAGCGTTTGTCGCCTCGATTCGGTCGAAGAAATTGCGTCTCTGCTGCCGACGCTGGTTCGCAATTGGCGTGAAGGTCGCGTGTCTTTGCCGACGCAGGACGCCGTGCAACAGGCCTCACGGCAAGGTAGATCCAAGGCATTCGTGGGCTTACTGAACACGGCGATTGCGCAACAGGCGCAGCACGCGTCACAGTTGCCTAAGGCACAGGCGTCCTGACCTCCATGCCAACCCGCAAGTCGCTAGCCTTTTCTTTTTTGGATCGGTACGCAAGTTTGGTGATCGGCATTGTGTCGTCAATGCTCATTGCGCGGCTGCTCACCCCGACCGAAATTGGCATCTTTTCAGTCACCATGGTGCTGTTGGCGTTTGTCGCGACCGTGCGTGATATGGGTGCGGGTCAATACCTGATTCAGGAAAAAAACCTGACGACCGAGCGCATCAGGGCGGTGTGGACGGTTCAACTTGGGCTGGGGTTTGCCTTGGCAATCATCGTGTTGCTGGCAAGTCATCCGGTAGCGGTTTTCTACAGGGAGCCGCGCATGCGAGACATCATGCTGGTGGTGGCTCTGAACTATGCCGTGAATCCATTTGGCTCGTTGACCTACGCGTGGCTGATGCGCGAAATGCGTTTTGAGAGCATCGCGCTGATGCGATTCGCGTCCACGGTTGCGGGTGCGGTTGTCAGCGCATGGTTGGCCTGGAAGGACTTTGGCCCCATCAGTCTGGCTATCGGCTCCTTGGTGTCTACGGTTGTCAACGCGCTGCTGGCCGTCCATTTTCGACCGAAGGCCTTTCCGTGGTTGCCCGGCGTCAGCGAAATCAAGCGGGTGTTGACGTTTGGCTCGCAAATGACTGCAGGCTCGATTATTACGGTCTTGTCCGGCAGCGCGCCAGAGCTGTTGCTCGGTAAGCTGCAGGATTTGACATCAGTGGGCCTGTTCTCGCGGGCCAGCGGATTGGTGCACATGTTTCATCGGCTTTTTGTCGATGCAGTTAGCGCAGTCTGCCTGCCGTGGTTTGCAAAACAATCGCGCGAGCAGGGTGGTTTCGCAGATCCATTCCTGAAGGCAACTTCTTACGTGACGGCGTTCGGATGGTCATTCTGCATTGGCATCGTCTGTCTGGCACAGCCGGTGATCCGAACGCTGTACGGATACCAGTGGGATCAGTCGGTTGACCTCGCGCGACTGCTTGCGATCGCGATGGCTTTCAGTGTTCCAGCCTCCTTGTGTTCGACTGCTTTGCTGTCGGCGGGCGCTGTGGCAACCATCACCCGCACAACGATCATATCGGCGCTGATAAGTATTTGCTTTGTTGCCGTGGGCGCCTCTCAAGGGCTTTTGACGTTAGGTGCGCTGATGATCGTGTCAGCCAGCATCAATTCAGCGATCTGGCTGCGTGTTGCATCGCGGAACATAGGTTTTTCCTTCAACGCGTTGTTCTCATCGATTTGGAAAAGCATGGCCGTTGCGTGCTTCGCTGGTATGGGGCCCTTGATTGCGTTGCTGGTTTATGGAGCTTACCCACAAGACAGAGCAGGATCCCTTGCCCTCGGTGTTTTGGTTGGGCTTGCCGGGTTTCTGATGGGCCTGCGAACCTTTGATCACCCGCTGCAAGAGGAGGTGATGACTGTGTGGGGCAAGGTCAAAAGTAGCCTGACCCCAAGCAAGCGGTGAATATCGGGTGGCCACGTTCAAATGCTGCTTTCTCAGTCACTGCTGAATGCAGGAACAAGATGCATTTCGCGTCTGCCAGCCCGATGCAGCAGACGCGTATTACCAACTCAGGCGAAATGCACAACGCGGTACTCGCCTTGCCGGTACTCCCGGTACTGACGATCCTTCAACAAATTTTCTAGTGCGTCGCTGCATCCTGGTCGAAATCGATCATGTAGTTCGATCGCAAGCACTCTGGTTTTATTAATCCAGCTTTCGGGTGTCTGTTGCAATATTTCAAGCTCAGCACCTTCGATGTCCAGCTTCAACAAACTAAGCTCGCCTCCATTTTCCGCGAGCAACGTCTTCAAAGAGACCGCAGCGATAGCGTCCGGGTCATCTTTTGTCGTCTCCACAACGCGGAAGGCCCAAGCCGCATCTGTAGGATTCAAGATTTTGACACTTTCATCAGTGCACCAAAGTGCCTTCTTCACCGCCTTAACATTCGCATACGAACTGACGTTTTGGCAAAGCAGCTCAAAATTAGCGCTTTCAACTTCCAGGGCGATGATCTTGCAATTCGGATATCTGCTTGCAAGCACAATGGTCGATAAACCGATGTTTGCACCCGCATCGACAATAAAGCTCGGCTCAAAACCTAACTTAAAGTCTGTCTCCCCCGAACAGATTACCTGCCTGAAAACCATCAGGTCGCTGGTTCCGGCTCTCATGTACACCTTCGATCTGAGGTCAGGGACGGCAGCGCTAAAAAGGGTTCCGTGATTGAGCTTATAGTCTCTGCGCATACTCCACCAAAACAGAAGACCACGAAGATTTCCGAATCTTTTCCTGTACAGGCGACTTTCAGATCTGGCGTACTTTAAATTTTCTACAATCATTTGCGTCCTGTTCTATGCGAATTACGACAATCATTCCCACTCTGTGCCAAACAGAACGTGGAGACGCTATCGTACGCGCGATCGAGTCCATTCATCGCGCCTGTGATTGTCCAATCAGAATCTTGATCGTCGTCAATGGGCAGCGCTTCGATAAACACCTACTTCAAGCGCTGTTGATGCGAAAAGATGTCGAGGTTATACAAATCGAAGAGGGCTCGTTGATCAAGGCGCATCTTATTGGCAGGCGTGCAGTGACCACAGACTATTTTTCTTTTCTTGACGATGACGACGAGTACCTGGCAGGTGCCCTGGACAGGCGACTGAAAGTTCTCCAAGAAAACCCGAACATAGACGTTGTCGTTACAAATGGATACTCATCCATGGCAGGTCAAGATCACCTGATGTACTCACGCTTGCCACAGGTTGAATCCAACCCATTGGGGGAGCTGTTCAACGAGAACTGGTTGCACAATTGCAATCATCTTTTCCGATCGGCCAGCGTTACTGAAACATATTTCGAAAACGCACATGCCTACATGGAATGGACGTGGCTCGCTTTCAGATTGGCGCTGGGCAAAATGCGTGTGGCGGCAATCGATGCGCCTACTTTTCGTTACTACGACACCCCCGGATCTCTGAGCAAGTCACCCAAGTTCTTGAAAAGCAGAATCGAGCTTTATGGTCGAATGTTACGCTTGGATATCGGGGACGACCTGGTAAGAATCATCCGTTGTCGACTGAGTAACGCATGGCACGATCTGTCTGTATTTGAACTGGGTGAGCGCAATCGATCCAAAGCAGTCGCCGCACACATGAATAGCCTCTTAGCCCATTGGACTGGCCTGAAATTTTTGTCCTACACTGGAAGACTTCTGAGGTAGCCGTGCTTGTTTCGCGAGTCAAATCCGACAGTTGAGTCCCCCGCCTTTTCCGCCGACTCAATTCCCCTACCGACTGCTACATCTCTCCGGGACGCGACAGTCGGTAGTGACAGTTAACGTCAACGATGCAGCTAATTTTTGCCTTTAATCCAAGCTGACCATGTCTCGAATTCGCAAGCTCCTAAGCTACGCCAGCGCAGTCAAACGGCGCACCGGCAAGCCACGCTTTCGACAGGTCATCGAGATTCTCCAACTGGCCCGCGGCCCGCAACGACTGGGCGTCGAGGAGTACTACGAATTTGAAGTGTTCGACGATCAGTACTTCTCGCCCGAACGCAAATCGGACTGCGTCGGCTGGCGCGCCAGCACAGCCATCGACACGCGTTTGAACCACGCCTATTGGCGGGCAGCTGCCAATGACAAAGTGTTGAACTACGCGCTGCTCCAGCAATACGGCTTTGCGATCCCTCAAACCGTCGCCACGTTCTCAACGAAAAAGCGGCGAGTCGGAGCCGAGGTCTCGTTGACCCATCGCGAAGCGCTCGAAGATTTTTTGACGAAATCCATGGCGTTTCCGGTCTTCATCAAACCCATTCACGGCAGTTATGGTCGTGGCACTTTTCTGTTGGAGTCCTACGATCCGTCGCGCAAAAGCTTTGTCGATGTGCATGGCAAACATGTCGCTTTGGCCGATCTGTTGAGCGAGTGCCTGCGGCCCCAGTACTCAGGGATGTTGTTTCAACGCCCGCTTCAGCCCCACGATGATGTGAAGCTGTGGACAGGCAACACCACCAGTTGCGTGCGCGTGATCGTCGCCGTGACTGCCCAAGGCCCCAAAGTGCACATGACATTCTGGAAG
>JANNFW010000164.1:0-7246 GCA_031380235.1 Rhodoferax sp.
GGCAGGAGTCCGCCACCTCGCGGCTTAGGCGGCCGCATTTGAGTTTGGCCATGCTGGCCAGCTTGGTCACGTCTTTGCCGGACACATACGCCTCCACCGCGCGGTAGGTCAACGAGCGCAGCGCCTCCACCTCGGTGCGCAACTCCGCCATGCGAAAGTGAACCACCTGGTTGTCCAACACTGATTTGCCAAACGTCTTGCGTTGGCGCGTGTACTCAATCGTTTGATCAATCAATCGATCTAGCGAGCGCAAGGAGCCCGCCGCACCCCACAGCCGCTCTTCCTGAAACTGCATCATCTGGAACATGAAGCCCATGCCTTCTTGCCCGATCAAGTTGCGGCGTGGCACGCGCACATTGTCGAAAAACAGTTGTGCCGTGTCGCTGGAGTCCATGCCGATCTTGCGAATCTTCTGGCGTGTGATGCCGGGCGCGTCCATCGGCACGATGATCAAGGATTTATTCTTGTGTGGCGAGGCATCAGACGTATTGACCAGCAGGCAACACCAGTCAGCCTTCATGCCATTGGTGATCCACATTTTGGAGCCGTTGATGACGTAGTCGTCGCCCTCTTTGCGGGCGTGGGTTTTCAACGCAGCAACATCGGACCCGCCGCCCGCCTCGCTCACGCCGAGGCAGCCGACCATATCACCCGCAATCGAAGGGGCCAAGTACTCGCGACGCAATTCGTCTGAGCCAAAGCGCGCCAGTGCAGGTGTGCACATATCCGTGTGCACGCCAATCGCCATGGGCACGCCGCCTGCATTGCATTCGCCCAGGGCCTCGGCCATCACCATCGAATAGCTGAAATCCAGCGCCATGCCGCCGTATTCGGTGGGGTACTTCAAACCCAGCAGACCCAAATCGCCAAGCTTTTTAAACACTTGGTGGCTCGGGAACTCTTGCGCTGCCTCCCACTCGGCGATATAGGGGTTGATCTCTTTGGTGACAAATTTGCGAACGGTATCGGCAATCTGCTCGTGCTCGGGGGTGAATTTCATAGTGACTCGTGAAGGATTGAAGGGTTGATAGATGGTTTTAAAGACGCGCAACGCCAAAGGTGTTGGGATGCAGCGTGCGGCGGTTCGCCTCATCGGCCAGACTCAGGCACAGGCCGAGCATTCGCCGGGTATCGCGCGGGTCGATGATGCCGTCGTCCCACAGGCGGGCGGTGCCAAAGAGCGCGGTCGATTCCTTGTCCAGCCGCGCGCGCAAGGCATCCGACATGGCCTGCAAGGCTGCTTCGTTGGCTGGCGTACCGGAGCGCTCCACCTTGCTGCGGTTGACGATGTCCATCACCTTGGCAGCTTGTGCGCCGCCCATCACCGCCGTGCGCGCGGTGGGCCAGGCGAAGATGAAGCGCGGATCAAACCCACGCCCACACATACCGTAATTGCCCGCACCGTAGGAGCCACCCAGCACGACAGTGAACTTGGGCACACGCGCATTGGCCACCGCCTGGATCATTTTTGAGCCGTGCTTCACGGCACCGCTACGCTCGGCCACCGAGCCCACCATGTAGCCCGTCGTGTTTTGCAGAAAAACCAGCGGCGTGGCACTTTGATCGCATAGCTGGATGAACTGCGCCGCCTTAGTGGAGCCATTGGGTTGAATCGGCCCGTTGTTGCCCAGAATCCCCACCAGGTGGCCTTCGATTCGGGCATGGCCGCACATAGTCTCAGGCGCATATGCAGCCTTGAACTCCAGAAAATCCGAGCCATCGGCCAGCCGAGCAATCACCTCACGCACGTCATACGGTTCGCGCTCGTCCGCAGGCACCAGGCCGAGCAAATCCTGCTCATCAAACAGAGGCTCGGCAAAGTTTGCGCGCGGGGGGGAGCTGTCCCACTTTAATTTGTCCATCACCTCGCGCGCCATGGCGATGGCGTGGGCATCGTCCTCGCACAAATACTCGCCCAAGCCTGTCACGCTCGCGTGAGTCTCGGCACCACCGAGAGCCTCTTCATCGCTGTCTTCACCAATCGCCGCTTTGACCAGTGGCGGGCCTGCGAGAAAAACCTTGCTGCGCCCGCGCACCAGAATCACGTAGTCTGACAGCCCCGTGTGGTACGCGCCACCTGCCGTGGACGATCCATGCACCACAGCGACTTGCGGCAGCCCCGCCGCCGACATGCGCGCCTGGTTGGCAAAGCTGCGCCCACCATCGACAAAAATCTCGGCCTGGTACATCAGGTTGGCACCGCCGCTTTCGATAAGGTAGATCAATGGCAGCTTGTTCTCGCGCGCTACCTCCTGCGCGCGCAGGGCCTTGCGCAGGCCCATGGGTGCGATGGTGCCGCCTTTGACCGCACTGTCGTTCGCCGTGACCATGCAGCGCCGGCCCGCCACCACGCCAATGCCCACAATGGAGCCGCCGCCCATCACCGACTTTTTGCCATCGTCGTCATGCATGTTCAAGCCTGCAAGGCGGCTTAGCTCAAGGAACGGCGAGCCCCGGTCCAGCAGGCGCGCCACGCGCTCACGCGGCAGCAACTGACCGCGATGCTCGAACTTGGCGCGCTTGGACTCCGACTCCGCAATCACCAAGTCTTGCAGCCGCTGAACCTCGGCCAGCAGGCCCTGCATGCGCGCCACGTTGGCGGCGAAGGCAGTCGACTTAGGGTTGATTTTTGAACGCAAGGCAGGCATGGGCTTGAATCTCTGTAGATTCGCCCATTAGACTTCAAGGTAACGTTAACGTCAACTGCATGCCTAATAGGTGTTTTCACTATAGTATGCGTCATACAATGACCGTAGCATCACGCTGCTGTAGTTCCGCAAATCAAACAATCCGCCCGTCCCGAAAGATCAAGCCCATGAACCTCGAACAATGCACCCAAGCCATACGCACCAAAGTCGGCGCAGACAGCGGGCTTGAAGCCACATTGAAGTTTGACTGCGATGCCGATGGCTGCATTTACATCGATGGCAAGGCCACCCCCAACACGGTGAGCAACGCCAATTTAGAAGCCGATTGCACCGTTGGCATCACTTTGGAAAACCTCACGGCCATGCTCAATGGCGACCTAGACCCGGTCACCGGCTTCATGGGTGGCAAGCTCAAAGTGGCAGGCGACATGAGTGTGGCCATGCGCTTGCAACGGGTGGTCTAAGCCTTGCGCACAGACCCGTCCGCCGCTCAGGCCTTTGTGGACTCGCACCGCGAGGAGGCCAGCTCTGAGCTGTTTGGCATCTCTGAGCTGTGCATCGAGTTTGGCATCACCCTGCGCGCGTTGCGCTTCTATGAAGACAAAGGCTTACTCGCTCCCCGTCGGGTCAGCGGCGCACGGGTGTACACACGGCGCGACCGGGCAAGGCTGTCGCTGATATTGCGCGCGAAGGCCATCGGCTCACCGCTGTCTGAAATCAAGCGCTACCTGGATCTGTACGGCGACCACGGTGAAGGCCGAGTCCAGCAGTTGACCTACGTGATCACCCGCACCGACACCGCGATTGCCGAGCTGGAGCAAAAGCGCTCCCGCATTGATGAGACGCTGGCCGAACTCAAAGTGATCAATGCAAGTTGTCGAAAGATGATTGAGGCTCGCAGCAGAGGCAAGGTAAAACAGGCCGTTTGACGCAAGACAAAACCATTGACGCTACAACAACAACTCTGCCAATCTGTTAATTTCTAGGCGAATTCTCCAAAACGTCATCCAGCACTTCGACCCAATGCCGCACTGGCGTGTCGGTGCCACTTTGCAGGTGCGTGATACAGCCGATATTGGCACTGACAATCACTTTAGGCTGCAACGCCGCCAGATGGCCCAGTTTGCGGTCGCGCAGTTGGTACGCCAGATCGGGGTTGAGCACCGAGTACGTGCCTGCCGAGCCACAGCACAAATGCGGCTCATTCAACGCAGTTTGGATGTTGAAGCCCAGCGCGCTCAGGTGTGTCTCCACACCGCCCTTAAGTTGCTGGCCGTGTTGCAGGGTGCACGGCGGGTGAAACGCGGTGAGGCAGTCGGTATTGCGACTCAAATTGACTTTGCCCCGCAGCTTTTCGGCCAGCTCGGGCAGCCACTCGCTCAGGTCTTTGGTCAGTTCGCTGATACGCTTGGCCTTGGCTGCGTAAGCGGTATCGTCTTGCAGAATGTGGCCATATTCCTTGACGGTGACTCCGCAGCCTGAGGCGTTCATCAGAATCGCCTCAACGGCATTTTGCCCTTCAATATGGCCCTCAATATGGGGCCACCAGGCCTCGATATTGGCGCGCATCTGGGCTTTGCCACCGTCCTGGTCGTTGAGATGAAATTTCACCGCCCCGCAGCAGCCCGCGCTGGCCGCAAACACGCTTTGTACGCCTATCGCATCGAGCACGCGCGCCGTGGCACTGTCGATATTGGGCATCATTGACGGCTGCACGCAGCCTTTTAACAGCAGCACTTTGCGCGGGTGGGTTTGCGTGGGCCAGGCACCTGCGTCTTGGCGGGCGGGCACCTTGTTTTTCAGCGACGCAGGTAGTACGCCACGCACCATTTGGCCGATCTTCATGGCGGGGCCAAACAGCGGCGAGGGCAAGCCTTCTTTCAAGGCCCAGCGCAGTACTTTTTCAGGCGCTGGGCGGCTCACTTTGGCATCGACCAGCTTGCGGCCAATATCCACTAGATGACCGTAGTCCACACCGCTGGGGCAGGTGGTTTCGCAGTTGCGGCAAGTCAAGCAGCGGTCCAGGTGCAGTTGCGTTTTACGCGTGGGCGTGGCGCCTTCCAGCACTTGCTTCATCAGGTAGATGCGGCCGCGCGGGCCGTCCAGTTCATCGCCCAGCAGTTGGTAGGTGGGGCAGGTGGCGTTGCAGAAGCCGCAGTGCACGCATTTGCGCAAAATGGCCTCTGCGGCAGTTCCGTCAGCGGTGTTCTTGTATTCGGGCGAGAGGTCGGTTTGCATGGATTTTCAGAGGTTGGCCAATGGGCTCAAACAGGATTCAAGACACCGTCAGAGCTTCAGAAAGTGTCGCAAGTCTGCGAAGAGCGGAGGCAACGAGAGCAGCATCAGCAGGGTGGCCAACGGCACAACCCAAATGAAGCCGACGTATTTGAAGCCGCTCGCGCCGACCAGGCCGCCCAGCATGAACGCGCTGAGCAGTCCTGAATAGAGCCGCAGCTTGACGCGGTTCGCGCGTACTTGCGACGCTTGGGGCACGCCGGTTCGGTTCCAGTAAAAAAGCTTGCCCAGCTCAATGCCCAGGTCGGTAATCACGCCCGTCATGTGCGTCGTGCGAATGGTTGCTGATGATATTTTGGTGACCAAGGCGTTTTGCAGCCCCATGATGAAGGCCAGAATCAACACCGTGAACGGCACGGCAAAAGGCGTCTGTCGGTTGAAGGTGGCACCGATCAGACCAAACAACAGCAGCAGCACCGCTTCGATCACCAGCGGTAGCGCATACTCACTTTGCAAACGGTTTTGGCGCGCCCAATTGACCAGTATGGCTGTAGCAGCGGCTCCGCCGGTGAACGAAAGCAACGCCCCGACGGCACCCAGCACTAATTTGATATTGCCCAGCACCAGGTTGTCCGCCACCGTGGAGGCAAAGCCTGTCATGTGCGAGGTGTACATGCCAACCACGAGAAATCCACCAGCGTTAATGGCACCCGCATTAAAGGCCAGCAAATTGCCTAGCATCCGATCTGTGGCAACCGTTCGATGCTGGCTTGCAAGATGACGCAGGCGTTGCATGGTCGCTACCGCGCTTCAGGGAACAGGCGGTTGCGGCCAAAAATGTTGGCCGGGTCAAACTCGGCTTTGAGGCGCTGATGAATTTTGTCGAGCGGCGGCTTCAACGGATCGAACACGGCGATTGACTTCTTCGAATCGGCCTGGGCGACGACGAACAGGGTCGCACTGCCGCCCGCAGCATTGGCCGTAGCGCGCAGTTTTCGCGCGGATGCGCCATCGTCGGCGGGTGCCCACACCCAGCGCTGGCCACCCAACCAGTCGATCATCGTGTTGCCCACATTCAGCGGCGCACTCGTTTGCGGCACCGACAACCGCCACAGATCGTCGCCGCGCGCAAAACCTTCGTTGAACCACGGTAACCCCAGGTCGCGCGCAGCAGTCCAGTCGGTGGAGGTTTCGGGTGAATCAACCCGCTCGCCCGGCACTTCTTTGAGCAAGCGTGCAATCGCTGCATCAACCGCTGCCACCGCACCACGCAGGCGCACGTAGAGTATGGGCTGACCCGCGTCAATCACCCAAGAACTGGCGTTCAGCGGCAGCGGCTGGCCCGCCCATTCGTTGAGCTTGCGAAGTGCTGTGGCTTCGTCTAGATGAAAGCGCAGCGTGGCTTCTGCGGGCGGCACAGGCAGCACTTTGAGGGACACCTCAGTGATCACCCCCAGCGTGCCCATGGAGCCCGCCATCAAGCGCGACACATCGTAGCCCGCCACGTTTTTCATGACCTGTCCACCGAAGGTCAGTAGCTCGGCGCGGCCATTGAGTATCTGCACGCCCAGCATGTAGTCGCGCACGCCGCCTGCGGTCGCGCGTGCGGGGCCGCTCAAGGCGCAGGCAACCATACCGCCGACCGTTGCAACTCTGTCGGCGGAGTTGATCTGGTAGTGCGGCGGCTCGAACGGCAGGCATTGGCCTTTTTCGGCCAGCGTCGCCTCCAGC
The DNA here is from genome assembly GCA_031380235.1 of Rhodoferax sp. Classification (GTDB taxonomy): domain Bacteria; phylum Pseudomonadota; class Gammaproteobacteria; order Burkholderiales; family Burkholderiaceae_C; genus JANYCG01. The sequence goes on from JANNFW010000164.1 coordinate 6,615, forward strand.
TCTGCCAGCGGTGTGCCTGCGCGCGCGGTCACCACCAGCTCGCTCGGTTCGTAACTGGTGATACCAGTGAACGCGCGCGTGTCCAGCACCTCGCCTAGCAAGGATTGGCCATAGAAATCTTTGCTGCCACCACCGCGAATGCGCAGGGGCGTCCCGCTGGCCGCTGCGGATTTGATTTGATCAATGAGGGGTTGCAGTGTCAGCATAAAGGCTCAATATGGATAGTCATCTCGCGGGTCATCGATTCGCCGCTCTGCAACACTTGCACGCCCAGGGCTTCGGCGCTGGCAATACCTTGCGCCATGAGATTGATGGCATTGTTAACGTGACTCACTGGCTCGATGGCAATGCATTCCTGCGCTGCATTGGTGAACACCACCACGCGCGTCATGTTGCTGGTGATGCGGGTATTCAGAAGGTCATCCTGCAAATGCAGCTCACCGCTCCAACCGTCAAAGCAGTGATCGACATCCAGCGCGGCGCAAGCCGCCGTGATGCCGCTGGACGCACTGCGGTGGGTGGGCAGCTTCAGCGCATCCATCTCCCAGCGGCCTGTGGCCTTGAAAGCGATGCAGCAGTTGGCGCGCTTCACAAAATAGGGGTGCCAACCCAGGCCCACGGGGGTTGCGTGG
>JANNFW010000391.1:0-8595 GCA_031380235.1 Rhodoferax sp.
CCTCGCCGTCATCGTGCGCGCTGCGGACACCGATCGCCTGGACTTGGCCCCGCAAGCCGCAGGCCTGCTGGCCATCTCACTGGGCCTGTCGCGCAACTTCAGCAACGACCACGAGATGCTGGCGCATGGCATGGTGATGTATGACGCGCTGTACACGTGGTGCTGCCATGCGCAGGGCGAACGGCACAGCTGGACTTATCCACCCAGCCCCGAGCCCGCGCCGGATTGGCTGCTCCACCCCGTCTGATTGTCAAAGGAGAAACGACATGAAATACACCCTCGCTCCCCTGTATTGCCGCCCCTGGACGCTCAACGGCATCTCGGCCCGCTTGATCGAAAGCCACTATGAAAACAACTATGGCGGCGCAATGTCGCGCCTCAACGCATTGACACAGGAGTTGACCGCAGAGGCGTCTACTGCGCTGCCCGATGCGCACATCCGCCGACTCAAACGCGACCAAGCCACAGCCCTGAACTCCACGCTTTTGCACGAACTGTATTTCGCCAGTTTGGGCGGCGACGGTCGCGCCGTGCCCGACGCGATGACGGAGGCGCTGGCGCGCGACTTCGGCTCGGTAGACCGCTGGCGCAAAGAATTCACGGCGCTGGCCAACGCGTCGGCTGGCGGCTCGGGCTGGGTGCTCTTAACCTATGTGCCGCGTGACGGTTGCCTCATCAACCAGGTGACAGAGGAGCACAGCCAAGGCATCGCGGGCGGCATCCCCATCCTCGCGCTGGACATGTATGAACACGCCTACCACCTGGAGTTCGGTGCCAACGCGAGTGCCTATGTGGCCGCATTCATGCGCAACATCAAGTGGGCCGCCGTCCAATCACGGTATGAAAACGCCAGACAGGTTGCCGCGCCCGCCACACGGCTGGTTCAACCGCAGTTTGCTGACGTTCCCGCGGTCTCGGTTGAAGAGGTGGCTGAAATGCTGAAGGCTGGCAGCAATGTGCAAATCATCGACACGCGCCCCAAACACTACACCACCAAGAGTCAGGAGATCATGCAAGGTGCCATTTGGCGAGACCCCGAGCGCATCGACGAGTGGATGGGTGAGCTGTCGAAAACCGAACCCGTCATCACATTTTGCGTCTACGGTTTTCACATCGGCTGCGAATCGGCAGCCACGTTGCGCAAGGCTGGATTTGATGTCCGCTATATGGCTGGCGGTCATGCAGCGTGGAAAGCCGCCAAGGGATCGATCAAGCTCTTCGAATGAAGGCAAGCCGTGACGACTTACCATTGCAGTTTTGAACAGTTTTCATTTTTTTACTACAATTGTAGTTAAAATACCCCCAAAAATGGCTTTTTACGCATCCATGCGGCAAATGTTACGAAAAATTCGCCTATGGCTCTCGAATAATATGCATAGTTAGCTATAGTACTAGTAGCGTTTAAATCATCGGCAAACTATGTCACCCAGTCCAGCAGTTCAAAGCGCTGGCAATCGGGGTTGCTTCAAAAACGGCCCCACCTTGCGCTCCAAAAGCTCCACCAGCGCAGGCTCCATGAACGCGTAATCATCGGGAATCCCCAAACACACAACCCGCTTGCCGCCCAGATACTTTTTGAACTTGGCCGACATCTTGGTTTTGTGCACAGACTCCATCACGAAGATGATGTCAGCCCACTGGAGGAGTTCAGCATCTAGCGGCACGTCCGCAGAGCTATGAACACCTGCTGAGGCGCACTCGATGCCGGGCCACTGGGAGAAGACCTGCTCGGCGGTGGGGCTGCGCAGGCGATTTTGAGTGCAGACGAAGAGGAGGTGCATGGCACCCCATGGTAATTACCGCACGTAAGGATTGTTGGGCCTGCGATCACGTGAATTGCGCTTGCCGTCGCCATCGCGGTCCCGGTCGTATCGGTTGGCGATGCCATCGCCATCGCGGTCTTTGTAGTAAGCGGCATGCCGCTCCCGCACCCAGCCATCTTGTACGAAGATGACCGGCTGGCTGCACGCTTCATAGCGAGCACAGTGGCGAGCCCAATTGGCAGAATGCGCGGTAGGCACATAAAGGTAGATGGGAGCACGCGCCACGATGACCGAGGGTGGTCTGACGATCACCGGCTGCGGTGCAATCCATGCTCGTTGAGGCACGGGCCCACCCAAGGTCACCCTACCCCACACACCCGGTTGATGCACAGAGATCGACACGCTGGTAGCCAGCGCGGTTTGGACCATGCCCGCACCCAGCGCCACAGTCACCAGCATTTTGCGCAAAGAATTTGCATTCATCAGAATCTCCTTTAAGAACCTAAGAAGAGACTGAGTGTGGGTGCACTGCTTGGCTGCGACGTGCGCATTCGGTAAAGATACGTAAACGATTGGCACGTGAGGTTGCTAGGCTTACGGCTCCATCACCTTCAAGCCTTTGAAGTAGTGCCGATAAAACCCAGCATCTGTTGTCAGCAGCGCATCGGCCTGCTCAATCGCATGGGCACCAATCAAAAAGTCTGGGGCGACGCGCTCGCGCGGGCCTTTGTTTTTGGCATAGCCGCGCATGATGCGTGCCGCCGCCAGCGCAGACTGCATTGACAGGGGGTCGTGATCGATCTGGCACGCCCCGAGAAACTCAATCAAATCCTGCTCATCCGTGAAGTAGCGCCCCAGCTCAGCCACGACCACAGCGCACACTGTCAAGCTGCCTTGGGTCAGAGCGGCCTCCAGTGCGGTCTGCGCGGCGGTGGCACCTGGCGCACCCTTAACGATGTCGAACAGAACGCTTGAATCAACCGCAGTTTTCACTTTGACCGTGCCTTCGCAGCGCGAACCGCTTTACCCTGCCAAGGCACGGGCCGCCCCCGCATCTCGGCCAGCGCTTCGTGCGTGGTCAAACCATCGTCCACCGCCTTACCTGCCCAGCGGCGCAAATCGAGCTGCACCTTCTTCTCGATCAGCAAGCGGCCACCCTCCAAGCTAATTTGCAGCTTGGTACCCGCTTTAAGGCCCAGCGCGTCGCGCGCCTCTTTGGGAATCACGATCTGGCCACGCTCGGCCAGGGTCAGTTCCATCGTTTCCATGGCATACCTTTCAAGGTTCTAATTGAAGTATGCATTAAGTAGTATGAAATATCAAGTATGATGATGAGACCCGACATGCCGCGCATATAGTCCTGCCCATGCCCAACGCCGCACCCGCACCCTCCACCGCATCGCGCCTAGGCTCGAAAGTGAGTCGCGTCGCCAACTTGTTCGCCTACCCGCTAAGCACCTCGCATTACGTGGAGCTGGTCAACCCGCTGTGGACCAGCCACGTCATGCAGGCGCGCGTGGAGAAGGTGTGGGACGAGACCAAAGACGCCCGCACGCTCACCCTGCGCCCTGGCCTGAACTGGCGTGGTCACCGTGCCGGGCAGCACCTGCGCGTGGGCATCCCCATGGGTGGCATGCACCACACGCGCACCTACACCATATCGTCCGCGCCGGAGCGGGACGACAACTGCATCACCATCACCGTCAAAGCGATTGTGGGCGGACGCATTTCGGCGCACATTGTGCGCAACATCCGCGTAGGCGACTACTTGCCGATTGGCGTAGCGCAGGGTGATTTTTACTTGCCGGATGCGCAGCCGCTCAAACCGCTGTTCATCACCGCAGGAAGCGGCATCACACCCGCGATGAGCATGCTGCGCAGCCTGATTGCGCAAGAGCGCCTGCCCGACACCGTGCACATCCATTACTCTCCGCACGAGTTTGATGTGATCTTTGGCAAAGAGATGATGCAGACGGCCAAGGAGCATCCGCTGTACCACTTGCAGCAGGTGTTGACGCACGAGTACGGCGAACAGAAGCAAACCAAGGGCTACTTCAGCGCCGAGCAGCTTACGCGCCTGTGCCCCGACTGGCGTGAGCGCGACGTGTACGCGTGCGGCCCCGCGCCACTCTTGGCAGCGTTGGAGAAACATTACGAGCAGGCGGGCTTGACGCGGCATTTGCACATCGAGCGTTTTCGCGCCGAGCTGGCGGCGGTGCCAGTGGAAGCGATTGGCGGGCGCGTGCGCTTTGCCAAAAGCGGCGTTGACGCGAATGCTGATGCCACCACCAACCTGCTGCGCGTCGCCGAAGACGCAGGCCTGAACCCTCCGCACGGCTGCCGCATGGGCATCTGCCACACCTGCAACACCAAGTTGCTGTCGGGCTGCGTGCGGGACCTGCGCACAGGCAAGGTGCTCAACGAAGTCGGTAGCATTGTGCAGACCTGCATTTGCGCCACCTCGGGCGATTGCGAGCTTGATCTTTGACAACTAGAAAAAAATGAACATGAACTCCGCCAACATCCCCGTAAATCTGACTGACGCGCAAATCGAGGAGTTTGGCCGCGAGCTCGATGCCATCCGCGATGAAGTCATTGAGTCGCGTGGCGAGCGGGATCGCAACTACATCCTCAAAGTCATCAAGAGACAGCGCAGCATGGCCTTGGGGGGCCGCGTGCTGATGATGCTGAGCATTCTGTGTTTACCCGTGTGGGGCCACGCGCTGGCCAGCAATACGGCGTTTTGGACATTGATCACACTTGGCACGCTCAGTTTAGGCATCGCCAAAATTCTGGAGAATATGGAGATCGGCCATAACGTGCTGCACGCGCAGTGGGACTGGATGAAGGACGCCAGCATCCAGTCCAACACCTGGGAGTGGGATCACGTTTGCCCGTCTGATCAATGGATGCATTCGCACAATGTGCGCCATCACACCTGGACAAACGTGCTCGGCAAAGACCCCGATGTGGGCTACGGCCTGCTGCGCATGTCCGCCGAGCAGCGCTGGCGGCCTTTCTATTTGGGGCAGCCGATTTACGCGCTCTTGCTGGCGATCTTGTTTGAGTGGGGCATCGCCATTCAAGAGCTGGAGTTGGGCCGCGTGTTCTCGGGCAAACGCAGCGTTGAAAACTTCCGCCCCATGCTGCGCCGCACCGGGCGGAAGATCGCGAATCAGGTGTTGAAAGACTACGTGATGTGGCCGCTGCTCGCCGTGGTGCTCACGCTGCCCTTTGCGTCGATGGGCATGGGGCCATCATTGCTCAGTGTATTTTTGACCGTGCTGGGCGCCAATGCCGTGGCCTGTCTGCTGCGCAATCTGTGGACGTACCTGATCATTTTTTGCGGACACTTTCCGGCGGACGTTTTCGTCTTCACCAAACAGCAGGTGGAGAACGAAACCCGCGCACGCTGGTATCTGCGTCAGTTGCTCGCATCCTGCAACATCCGGGGTGGCGCGCTGTTCCATGTATTGAGCGGCAATTTATCGCATCAGATCGAGCACCACCTGTTCCCGGATTTGCCCAGCAACCGCTACCCCGAGCTAGCCCCCCGCGTGCGCGCCCTCACCCAGCGCTACGGCCTGCCCTACAACTCGCACGCGCTGTCAAGGCAGTTTGGCTCGACGGTGTGGAAGATTTTTCGACTGGCCTTTCCGGGTGGATTGAGAGTGGCGTGACAAATCTTCAGGAGGGACACGAACGGGTCGCGAACTGTGCATTTATCGTCAATTTATCGTCATATAGGCAGGCGAAATAGCTTCATAAATCGGAAGTAAGCATCACTGAGTTTGATTGCTTGAGATAATTAGTTATGAAAATTTCTCAAATGCAATCGGCGTGGGCTACCGCTCTTCTGATGGTTTTCGCGCTGCAATGTTCAGCGCCTGCGGTTGCCAAAACTGTTGAATCAGACGACGAATGGCGCTACACCGTCACCAAGGGCGACACGCTGATTGGCTTGGTTGAGCGCTTGATGAAACCTGCCACCGATTGGCGCAAGCTGCAGCAGCTCAACCGCCTGCCCAACCCGCTGCGCATCGCACCGGGCACGGTGGTCCGCATTCCTGTGGCCTGGCTGCGCAGTGATGTGGCCGTCGCCAGCGTCAGCCTGGCGCAGGGTACGGTCTCCGTCAGGCGCGATTCGGGGCCCCTCAGTGCCACGCCACCGGGGACAGAGTTGCGCCCCGGCGACCGCATCGAGACCGGCCCGCAGTCCACCCTGGCGATGACGTTCATTGACGGATCGCGCATGACCATCACGCCCAGCAGCAAGGTGCAGATCGAGAGCCTGCTGGTGTACGGCAAAACTGGCGTCACCCAGACGCGGCTGAAAATTGAAGAAGGTGGCGTTGACTCGCAGGTGAAACCGCTGGCCAGCACCGCATCCAGGTATGTGGTCACCACGCCGGTGTTCAACCTCGGGGTGCGCGGCACAGACTTTCGCGCTCGCTTTGATCCCACGTCCCAGCTTGCATTCAGCGAAGTGCTGGAGGGCCGTGTCATCGCCAGTGGCAAGACAAGTGAGATTTCGATTGGCGCAGGCTTTGGAACCTTGGCGCTGATCAACACCGAGCCAAAGCCACCCGTCAAGTTGCTGGGCGCGCCGCTGTTGAAGGGTCTGCCTGAGAAGCTGGAGGAAATTCCGCTAAGCCTGTCTTGGGAGCCGGAACCGGGCGCCAAAGCCTATCGCGCCAAAGTGTTCTCTCAGGATGCGCCGGATCGCCAGTTGCTGGAGTCGGTATTCACCCAACCGTTTGCGCGCTGGCCGGACTTGCCAGACAGCGCCTACGCACTTCAGGTGCGCTCGATCGACGCAGATGGCCTTGAGGGTGCGGTCGCCACACGCAAGTTTGTATTGAAAGCCCGCCCGGCCGCACCCTTTGTCAACCAGCCCGCAGAGGGGTCCAAGGTCTATGCCGACAGCGTGACGTTCAAGTGGAGCGAATCCGTGGTTGCTGAAAAATACCACCTTCAAGTGGCCAGCGACAAAGAATTCAAGTCGCTGCTGCTGGATCGCAAAGACGTCACTGGCGGCGAGTACAAGTTTGCCGCCGAGCCAGGCAACTACTTCTGGCGCATCGCCAGCATCGCCAAGGGCGACGAGCACGGTCCTTTTAGCGCCGTGTTTGGCTTTGTGCAGCGCAAGATACCCGAGAGCCCCGGCGCGGCAGACCCACCCGCCATCGGCGAGCACGAAATAGCCTTTAGCTGGAAAGCTGGCGAGCCCGGCCAGAAGTTTCGCTACCAAGTTTCATCCGACCCACAGTTTGCAAGCATGACAGTGGACACGGTGACCGCTGAGCCCACGGCCAAGTTCCCCAAACCCCCACCAGGCACCCTTTACCTGCGCCTCAAATCGATCGATGCCGACGGATTCGAAGGTCCCTTTGGTGCCGCGCAGAAATTCGTGATCCCCGAACCCGCCACGCTATGGTGGCAGTACCTTCCGCTTTTGTTGCTGTTGGCGTTGTAGCGAGACGGTTTAACCCACGACACCGGTGCGCCCCGAGCCAGCGCCACCGCCTGCCCGCGTTGCTTTCGGCGATTTGTACGCCCAAGCCTGCGACACAAGCCGCTTCACAACTGCGGCTTGCGCGCTGGCCAAATCGACGCGCAGGCCCACCACTTTGCCACCCCACAGCAGTTTCTCCAGACCCTCCGGTTCGAGCACGAGCGCCAACTCGCGCTGATCTTCAGTTACGAAGACATGAATGTGCGTCTCTCCAGGCGGCACCGTGACGAATATTTTGCCGCCCACCCGAAACGACGAAAAGTGATGGTGCGGCTCCTCGGTGACCTCGGCCAATGACATGGCGTAGCGACGGACTTGTGCGATGTTCATAACAAATATCGCTCCCGGAATTACCCCGCCCGCCGCGAACGCTTGGCCCACCAAGCCTCCAGCACTTGCTGTCGTGTTGCGCTTGGATGATTCTCGTAAAAATCTCGCGTGTGGCGGTTGTATTCGAGTTGTGGCGGGATGGTGGTTTTCGGCGCTCCGGGTGCGACGCTTTGCCGGTAGCACGCGACCGCCTCCGCCAGTGTGCGGCCCGCCTGCGTGTGGATGAAATCCCGCATCGCCGCGTTAAAGCGAAACCCGTTGCCGCAGTGCGACTTGAAGAACGCACCCAGCGCCGGATTGCACCGCCACCCCGCGCCGATGGTTGTGCTGAGAGTGAACTGTGTCGGCATCGCGCCCGAGCGCACGGGCCGTGGTTTGACCGCAATAGGCTTGCCGGCAAGATATGCCGCGATGCACTGCGTCATCTCCGGTTTGGAGCCTGCTGTTGAAATTTTCAAGAGCCGACAGAACGCTGCAAGCTCCTCCTTCAGCCAATACCAGCGCAGGAACTCATCGGCGGATAGTTGAGGGGTGAATTCGGGTCGGGTCATGGATAGGAAGGTGCTGGATCAAGGAGTTGACGGTGTTTTGCGTTGCAGCGCCAACGCATATGGGTGAAGCGTCGCAGACATCACACCGGCGACGACCGCGGGGTCAGACTCCATAAACTGCCGCGCGGTTGCTTCACTTTCAGCCTCAAAAACGACCAGACCAAAAGTCGCCTCCAGCGGCTCGGATGTTCTGCCCGCAAAGATCACTTTGCCCAACTTCGTCGCTTCCGCCAGCCGAGCGAAGTGTCTGCCAACCGCCTCGTTCTCCTTCTGCGTCCACTTGCCCGCCTCGTGAAACGCGGGAGCCACCCGAAGAACGTAAACAAACTGCTGCGGCTTGGGCAAGGTCTGCGCAGATACAGGCGTTTGCGCGATGCCACCCATAGCAGCGAAGACCAGCACGGCGATGATTCGTCGAAATGCGAAAAAATGAACC
>JANNFW010000189.1:0-3953 GCA_031380235.1 Rhodoferax sp.
CACCTAACAGTTCAACTTTGGCGGCGTTTGAATACGTCACAAAGCCGCGTTCAAACCAGGCGCTGGAGCCTGCCAAGTCGGTACACGCCGCAGCGATCAAGCCGCCGGTGCAGCTCTCAGCGGTGGCCAACAACCAGCGTTTTCTGAGCAACAAATCAGCCAATTGAAGTACTTGCGCGGATGTCACATGAATCTCCAAATTGCAATCACCAAGAGCGCACAGCCAGCGGCCACCAAATCATCGAGCATGATGCCAAAGCCCGCTTTGCGCCAAGCGTTGCGGTCGGTATCCGCACGCACGCCGTGAAATAGCTCGTCTGCCCAGCCCACGGGCCCCGGCTTGGCCGCGTCGAAATAGCGAAACAGCGCAAACGCCATCACCTGCGCCCAAAACCCCGCCGGCATCACCAGCCACAGCACGATCCAAAACGCAACGACTTCATCCCAAACGATGCAGCCGGGGTCGAGCACGCGCAGGTTGCGAGCGGTGACGGTGCTGGCCCACCAGCCGATCGGGATCGACACGCCGATCAACAGCGCCCACCCCACAGCGGTCATGCCGTAAGCCTGGATCACCAAAAACGCCACCCAAGCCCACAGCGTGCCCGCTGTGCCGGGCGCAACCGGGCTCAAGCCGCTGCCAAAACCCAGCGCGATCAGGTGAGCGGGGTGCGAGAGCATGAAGCGCGCGCTGACCTTCGCGGGTGGACGAGCCGGCGCGGCGACGGCTGGCTCGGGCTGATGGGGTTCGTCAAGTGTCATACGCTGGAGTTCGGGTTAAACCATTGTGCCCAGTAATCAATACAAGCCCTGATTTTGGGCAAGCGTTGACGGCTGCTGGCGGTGGCGGCATAAATCGGGACCGCCATCGGCAGGGCAAACGCCGACAGAACCGGAACCAAACGCTTTTGCGCGACCAGCGGCAATGCGACGAATGTTGCCAGACGTGCAATGCCCAGGCCCTCCAGCGCCATGGTGGTGGCGATGCTGGTGTCGTTGCAGCGCCAAAATCCCTGCGCAGGTCGCTTGACGGATTTGCCTTCAATCATGAACGACCAGTCGTTGAAATAGGCGGCCACGGTGTTGGTGATCAAGCGGTGCTGGGCCAGATCATCCGGGTGCGCGGGCGTGCCAGCGGCGGCCAGATAGCTCGGTGCCGCATACAACGCGCGTCCTAGCTCGCCGATTTGACGGGCGACCATGGTCTCAGGCAACTGAGTGCCGGTTCGAATCGCGATGTCGATGCCTTCACGCGCCAAATCGGCCATGCGGTCACTCACCTCCAATTCAATGCGCAGTTGCGGATGCTTTTGGCTCAAGCCCTTCAAACTCGGCAGCAACTGGTATTGCGCAATCACCGAGCTGGCCGCCACCCGCACCAGGCCAGTCACTCCATGCGTGGTGGAGGCGAATTCCGCCTCCATCTCCTCCAACGAACCCGTGATGCGCTGGCAGTAGCCCAGAAAAATCTCGCCCTCCGCCGTCAACGCCAGCGCGTGGGTGGAGCGGTGAATCAGCCGCGCGCCACAGGTTTTTTCGATCCGCGCCAGCGCTCGCGACACCTGGCTCACCGGCACATCGCGCTCACGCGCTACCGCTGAGAGCGAACCTAATGCCGCCACCCGCGTAAACAGCAGCAGATGGTCGAAGGCCAAGTCTTTCATGCTGGCAATGGTAGCGGTTGCTCGCTCCATCCGGGCCACTTGGTTTTGCACTCACTGCAACACCTAATTGCGGCCCGCGCTGTTTCCGACAACCCGTGCAATGCCTACATTCACTGCACACCCATTGAAAGGACAGCACCATGAACGCCGCAGACTCAACACCCTTGTCACCCCAGGCCCGCGCCGACCTGATGGCCGCCGCACGCGCCCGTGCCGTGCATTTGCGGCAGCAGGCCAAAGTCGAATTCGTGAAAAAAATATTCACGGACGCGGCGCACCACCTTCGCAGCCTCTCAAATGCCCTTGTTCAAAAGTCCGCAAAAACCACACCATGCCAACACTGACCCTCAAAATTTCGCGCCCTCAAAACGCAGTTGGGGTTGCCACTGCCCTTCCCTACAAGGCTATCGCTCAGGCGCTGACTTGCCTGACGGCACTTCACCTGCGCAAGCGGCCCGAGGTCACTGCCGTGATGATTGACGAGCTGCCCGCTGGGCAATGGCACATTGGCGGCGAACCCATCCATAGTCCCACCGTTTACCTGGAAATCAGCATCACCCAAGGCACCAACACGTCCGCGCAAAAGGCTGCGTTTATCGAAGCAGCATTCACCGAACTACAGCAACAGATCGGGCAAGGCGCGCCTTTGGCACCTGCCAGCTACGTGATCGTGCGTGAGGTTCCGGCGACCGATTGGGGCTATGGCGGGCAAACTCAAGAATCGCGGCGGCAGACAATAGCTCACTCGCCATGACAACTCAATTGCTACTTTTTTAGTAGCTGTTTATGCATATTATTCGAGAGCTAGAAGCCTATTTGATTCATAATCTAGGTTAAAACAGGCATTTTTCGACAAAAATAAACTCCCAGGTTCATTTTTTCCGAAAAATCACCACATGCTGCCACGGCAGCGTGCGCGCGGTGCGCTCGTAGACCAAATCGTGTGCGGCGGCTTCTTTGCGGATTTGCGCCTCGCTCATTTTGTGAATCAGCTTGATGGGCACCTTCGGGTCTTCCAGCCGATACTCAACAAACACCACGCGGCCATTGGGTTTGAGTGAGCGCACGATGCTTTGCATCACCTCAAACGGGTACTCCAGCTCGTGGTACACATCGACCATGATGGCAACATCGACTGATGCTGCATCGAGCTTCACGTCATCGACCGCGCCGAGCACGGGTTTGATATTGCTGAGGTTGGCTTTTTTGGCCAGCGCGGTCAGCATCTCGATCATCTGCGGCTGCACATCCACCGCCAGCACTTGCCCGCCCGAACCCACCAGCGGGGCCATACGCCGGGCGTAGTAGCCTGTGCCCGCGCCCACGTCAGCCACCGTCATGCCGGCCTTCAACCCCAACTCACGCAACAGCAAATCGCCGCGCTCTTCCTGCTCGCGCTCTTCGCGCTCCAGCCAAGCCGCCGCCTGCCAACCCATCACGCCCGCAATCTCGCGGCCCATGTACTTTTTGCCAATGCCGTCGGCGGTGCGGGTGATTTGGGTGTATTTTTCAGGCAACGCAGCGGGTGCCTTTTGAGCCAGAGCACTCTTACATGCCAACAGCACGCACAGCGCGAATATCCATTGACCAGGTTTCAGTGCACGGCGAGGCATGTTGTGGAATCCCCAAACAAGAGAGTTAATCGAGCATTGTGGATTTTGAACCATCTTGCTCAATGGATGCCTCTGCTGTCAGAAATCAGCCTCGGAGCGAGCGAGGCCTTTGGGAGAAATTTTTAGCCCGCCGTGCAGAACTTTACTGCTTTAGGCCTACTGCTTGGGGCCTTCTACCAAGCGGCGGCCTAGCGAAATCGCATATGGCGCTGCCCGGGCCACGAGCATCGGATCGGCAGAGGCCTCAACACCCTTGGGCAGCACCATCGGGTTGTAGTTGACGGTCACACACGGGCCGGTGGAGTCAGCCGATACAGACTTGAGGGTCAAGCGGCCAACCACAATCTTCTTGCGATCATCGGGAAGCGGTATTGTGGCGCTGTCGATTTTGTCGCTCGGCTGCGCCAGTTGCACCACGAAATCAAAAGCCACCGGGCCTGCGGCCACGCGCTGGCGCAGGTCGTCAAACAAGAACTCCGCGCCCTTGGCTTTGGCTTCATCGTCGCTCAAGCCTTGGGTGCCGCCGACTGGCTCAAACACCCATTTGCCGAACTGCTTTTTGCCCGCAGCGTCGGTGAAGCCGAAGGCATGCACTCCCCAGTAATTGATCTTGGAGAAGCTGGCCGGCACGCTTTGGCTGGCGAAGTACTTGCCTTGCAGCAACACCTCTGGGTTG
>JANNFW010000255.1:0-2428 GCA_031380235.1 Rhodoferax sp.
CTCAGCGGCCAGCTCAACACGCGGGCCGCAGGTTTGACAGCCGATGCCAAGCAAAAGATTTCGCTCGGGCGCGGGCTGGTGCGCGAGGATGTATCGGCGGTGCTGTTTGATGAGCCGCTGACGGTGATTGACCCGCACCTCAAATGGCAACTGCGCCGCAAGCTCAAGCAGATTCACCATGAGTTGAAATTGACCTTGATCTACGTCACGCATGACCAGGTTGAGGCCCTGACCTTCGCTGACCAGGTGGTGGTGATGACCCGTGGCCGTGCGGTGCAAATTGGCACGGCCTCTGATCTGTTCGAGCGGCCACAGCACACGTTTGTCGGCCATTTCATCGGCTCACCCGGCATGAATTTTCTGCCTGCGCGATGGAACTCATCTGGCGTGGAAGTCGCTGGGCAAACCGTTGCGGCATCGACACTGGGTTTGCAGACGCTGGGAGACATCACATTGGGCGTGCGGCCTGAGTATGTGACTCTGGCCCTGCCGCATTCGCCGGGCAGCGTGGCCGCCACGGTGGCCAAAGTGCAAGACATCGGCACGTACTGGCTGCTCTCAGCGCAGGTCGGGAAAGACTCCCAGGCAACTGTTCGGGCCCGTTTAAACCCGGCGCAGTCAATACCTGCCGTGGGCGAACAGATTTGGCTTTCGCTGATCGGTCCCAACACCTGCTTCTACAAGGATGATGTTTTGATCAGCGATGTTTCGGTGGGGGGTGCCATCGCATGAAGCCCGTCAATCAAAAGGCGTGGTTCCTGATCTTGCCTGTGGTGCTGTGCGTCGCGTTCTCAGCCATTCTGCCGCTGATGACGGTGGTGAACTATTCGGTACAGGACATCATCTCGCCCGAGCGGCGCGTGTTTGTGGGCACCGAGTGGTTCAAGGCGGTGATGCGGGATGACGACTTGCAAGGTGCGTTGATCCGGCAAATCGTGTTCTCACTGTCGGTGCTGCTGGTTGAGATCCCGCTGGGCATTGCATTGGCGCTGTCCATGCCCGCCAAGGGCTGGAAGTCATCCGCCGTGCTGGTGCTGGTTGCCATTTCGCTCTTGATCCCCTGGAACGTCGTGGGCACTATTTGGCAGATCTATGGCCGCACCGATATCGGCTTGATGGGTGCCACCTTCGCCAAACTCGGCTTTGAATACAGCTACACGGGCAACGCCACCCACGCGTGGCTTACCGTGCTGATGATGGACGTTTGGCACTGGACGCCCTTGGTCGCGCTGCTGTGCTACGCGGGCTTGCGGGCGATTCCTGATGCCTACTACCAAGCCGCCAGCATTGATGGCGCCAGCAAGTTCGCAGTGTTCCGCTTTATTCAGCTGCCCAAGCTGCGCGGCGTGCTGATGATTGCCGTTCTGCTGCGCTTTATGGACAGCTTCATGATCTACACCGAACCCTTTGTGTTGACCGGCGGTGGCCCCGGCAACGCCACCACCTTTCTCAGCCAGTACCTGACGCAAAAGGCCGTCGGCCAATTTGATTTGGGGCCAGCCGCCGCCTTTTCGTTGATCTACTTTCTGATCATTCTGCTGCTGTGTTTCATCCTCTATAACTGGATGCAACGCGTGGGCACGCAAGACAAGTCGGAGGCTGGCCATGGATAACAAACGTTTCAAGAAGAGAACGTTCTTCCTGCTGTTGTACCTGGTCTTTGCGATCTTGCCGGTGTATTGGATGTTGAACATGTCGTTCAAGACCAACAACGAGATTCTGTCCACTTTCAGCCTGTGGCCGCAGAATTTCACGCTCGAGCACTACCGCACGATTTTTACCGACCCGTCTTGGTATTCGGGCTACATCAACTCGATGATTTATGTGGCGATCAACACGGTGATTTCCCTCGTGGTCGCGCTGCCTGCTGCCTACGCTTTCTCGCGCTACTCGTTCCTGGGCGACAAGCACGTTTTCTTCTGGCTGCTGACCAACCGCATGACGCCGCCGGCCGTGTTTTTGCTGCCCTTTTTCCAGCTCTACACCAACGTCGGGCTGATGGACACCCACATCGCTGTGGCCTTGGCGCACCTGCTGTTCAACGTACCGTTGGCAGTGTGGATTCTGGAAGGCTTCATGAGCGGCATTCCGCGTGAGATTGATGAGACGGCCTATATCGACGGCTACAGCTTTCCGCGTTTCTTTTTGACCATCTTTATCCCGTTGATCAAAGCTGGCGTGGGTGTGGCGGCGTTCTTCTGCTTCATGTTCAGCTGGGTGGAATTGTTGATGGCGCGCACCCTGACCAGTGTGGATGCCAAGCCCATCGTGGCGGTGATGACGCGGACCGTGTCTGCCTCGGGCATGGACTGGGGCGTGCTGGCGGCAGCGGGCGTGCTGACCATCGTGCCCGGTGCCATCGTGATCTGGTTTGTGCGCAATTACATCGCTAAAGGCTTTGCGATGGGTCGCGTATGAACCAAATTTC
>JANNFW010000259.1:0-2251 GCA_031380235.1 Rhodoferax sp.
ACAAAAGGCGCGCTAGACCACCTCAAAGTCCTAGACCTGTCCCGCGTGCTCGCTGGCCCTTACTGCGCGCAGATGCTCGCGGATCTGGGTGCCGATGTGATCAAGGTCGAGCGCCCCGGCGAAGGTGACGACACGCGCAAATGGGGGCCGCCCTTCATGCGCGATGCGGATGGCGAGGCCACGAACCACGCCACCTACTACCACTGCACCAACCGCAACAAGCGCGCCATCACCGTGGACATCGCCAAGCCCGAAGGCCAGGCCATCATCAAACAAATGGCCGCGCAAAGCGATATCGTGGTGGAGAACTTCAAAGTCGGTGGGCTGAAAGCCTATGGGCTGGACTACGCAAGTCTGAAGGTCGGTAACCCGCGCTTGATTTATTGCAGTGTCACAGGTTTTGGGCAAAGCGGCCCTTATGCGCAGCGCGCGGGCTACGATTTGATGATCCAGGCCATGAGCGGCATGATGAGCATCACCGGCCAGGCCGATGGCACACCCGGCGGTGGACCGATGCGCGTGGGCGTGGCGATCACGGATTTGTTCACGGGCGTGTTTGCGTGCAGCGCGATTCTGGCCGCGCTGGAGGTGCGTCACCGAACGGGCAAAGGCCAGCACATCGACATGGCGCTGTTGGACTGCGGCATGGCCATGCTGGCGAATCAGGCCATTGGTTATCTGAACACCGACGCCGTACCGCAGCGCCAGGGCAACACGCACCCCAGCCTGGCACCGTATCAAAACTTCCCCACGCAAGACGGGCAGATGCTGCTGGCGATTGGCAATGATGGCCAGTTCAGCCGCTTTGCCCATGCAGCAGGTCAACCGGGTTGGGCGGGTGATGCGCGCTTTGCGACGACGTCTGCCCGCAACATTCACCGTGGTGAGCTGATTCCCGCTATGGAGGCGGTCACCCGCACCCAGACCACCGCCTACTGGATTCAACTGCTGGGCGACAAGGCCGTACCCTGTGGCCCGATCAACGATGTGGGCCTGGCTTTTGCCGACGATCAAGTCAAGGCGCGAAACATCGCCATCAACCAGCAAACAGTCAATGGCGAATTTGCAGGCTTCAACGTCAACACCATCGCCACCATCGCCAGCCCACTGCGCCTGCAAGACACGCCGCCCGTGCTGCGCCGCGCGCCACCTTCGATGGGGCAGCACACCGATGAGGTTCTGGCTGAACTCGGGTTTGACGCAGCCGCAGTGGCGGCACTCAAAGCGGCGCACATCGTTTGATTTGAGCGTCGGCCTGTAGAATCAGGCTGTTGGTGCTTGCGGCGTGGTTCACATGCCGCAGTTCAACGGGAAGCAGGAGAGTTTTTGACGGAACTCAAGCCTGCGCTGCCCCCGCAACGGTCAAACGGACGGGATTGGTTCACACCACGACGGTGAACCGGTTCCATCTCTCAAACACAACCACTGGGCGTTTTGAACACGCGCCTGGGAAGGTTTTGGGAGTTGTTCCGTCAGCCCGGATACCGGCCAACAAAGCGGAAGCGTGCGCGCAAGCGTCTGCTTCCAATCCGCCCATATTCTGTCGGGGACGACGGAAGGGGGTTTTTGTTGATTGATGCTCCTATGAAAAAATCGAATTTTCGCGCGCGCTTTGCCGTGCTTCCTTTGGCGTTGCCGTTGACTTTTGTTGTGGCGCCCATGGCGCTGGCCCAAACGTCGCCAGCAGCCACGACCGTATTAAAGGAAGTGGTCGTCACCGCCAGCCGCGTTGCCACACCCATCACCGACGTCATTGCCGATGTCTCCCTCATCGACCGCGCCCAGCTCGACCTGGCTGGACAATCGTCGCTGCGAGACCTGCTGGGCCAGCAGCCGGGCGTACAGTTCACCTCGAATGGAAGTTACCGCTCCAGTACGGGCATTTTTCTGCGCGGGGCATCGTCCAGCCAGACGTTGGTATTGATCGACGGTATGCGCGTGGGCTCTGCCACCTCGGGCGGCGCGTCATTGGAGAACATTCCACTGGAGCGCATTGAGCGCATCGAGATTCTGCGCGGCGCGGCCTCGGCGCTGTATGGCCCGGATGCGGTCGGCGGCGTGATCCAGATTTTCACCCGTGGGCCTGCGCAAGGCCTCGCGCTCAGTGCCAACATAGGCGTGGGCACGGACGGGCAGCAGCAGGCGGGCGCATCAGTGCGCGGTACGAGCGGCATGATGGGCTACAGCCTGGGCGTGTCGCATGAAAAGGCCAGTGGCATCAGCGTAATCACAAACCCTGCATCGGGCAGCT
>JANNFW010000287.1:0-1639 GCA_031380235.1 Rhodoferax sp.
TACGGCGGCAACATGCGCGAGACGTATGGCGTGCCAGTGGAAGAGATTCAAAAGGCGATCCAATTCGGCGTGCGCAAAATCAACATCGACACCGACATCCGCCTGGCGATGACCGCTGCGGTGCGCAAGTTCATGGCGCAAAACCCCGATAAATTTGACATGCGCGACTGGCTCAAGCCTGCGCGCGAGGCGGCCAAGCAAATCTGCAAGCAGCGCTACCAGCAGTTTGGCTGCGAGGGGCAGGGCGGCAAGGTCAAGGGGCACAGCTTGCAAGTGGTGGCGGGGCAATACGCGCGGGGCGAACTGGCGCAGGTGGTGCAGTAAAGCGCGATAGTCTTTTTTATCGGGTGAAGCGACGCAGGGCCATACACATCAAAGGTGTATAGAATGCAGGCTTCATATCAGGAGCCTGCCATGCCCACCCGAACCAACATTGTTTTAGATGACGAGCTCATCGCGCAGGCGATGGTGCGCGCTGGCGTCACCACCAAAAAAGCGGCGGTGGAGGCGGCGTTGAAGGCGTTTGTGCGTAAGCCGGATTACGCTCAGGTTTTGGCGTTGCAAGGTTCCGATCCGCTGGATCCAGACTACGACCCCCGGGGGCCTTACGGATTGACACCTGCCGCATTGGCGCGCCGGGGTTGGACGACGTTTGAGGAGGCCCGCAATGCCTTTGACAAGCAGGCTGATGGATTCATCAAGCCGCCAGTCAAAAAATCTACCGGCTCGCCGAAAGTTGCAGCCAGCGTCCGCCGGAAAAAGCGCAGCTTGGTCGCAGCGTGATTGCTGATACCTCGGCCTGGATTGAGCTGCTGCGCTCAACCGGCTCACCTGTTCACCTGCGACTGCAACGCGCTTTGCAACGTGACGAAACCTGCTGGATGCCCGAGGTGGTTTACCGTGAAGTGCTGCAAGGCGCGAGAAGTGTTGCGCATTTCATCGAAATGCAAAAATTCTTGGACTCGCTGCCCGCCTTCGTCAGTGCAGACCCGTTTTCCCTGGCGCGTGATGCGTCCCTGCTTTACGCGCGCTGCCGATGGCAGGGGCTGCCCGTGCGCAGCGCCAATGACTGCCTGATCGCGGCGTGTGCGATTGAAGCCAACGAGCCGCTGTTAGCCCGCGACCGCGACTTTGCACAAATCGCCAGAATCGAGCCCAGACTCAAACTTATTTTCTGATGCAACCCATGTCTCTGTCCCTGCACACCTCCACCCTCACCTCGCTACCCCTCCTGGCCAGAGGCAAAGTCCGCGACAACTACGCCGTGGGCACTGATCGCATCCTGATGGTTGCCAGCGACCGTTTGAGCGCGTTTGATGTGATCATGGGTGAGCCGATTCCGGGCAAGGGGGCGCTGTTGACGCAGATGGCGTTGTTCTGGTTTGACAAGCTCGGGCCGAAGGGTATGAACATTTGCCCGATTCACCTCACGGGTGACGCGCCAGAGAGCGTGGTGACCGCAGCCGAAGTGCCGCAGGTCACGGGTCGCTCGATGCTAGTCAAGCGCCTGAAGCCGCTGCCGGTGGAGGCGGTGGTGCGTGGGTACTTGGCGGGCAGTGGGTGGAAGGAGTACCAGCACAACGGCGCGGTGTGCGGCGTGAAGTTGCCTGCCGGTTTGAAAAACGCCTCCAAACTGCCC
>JANNFW010000289.1:0-1969 GCA_031380235.1 Rhodoferax sp.
TGCCCTGCGATTTCAGCACCAAGAGCGCCTGCAGAATCGACTCCACCAGCACAGGTGCAATGCCTTCGCAGGGTTCGTCCAACAACAGTAGCTTCGGCTCGGTCATCAACGTACGGGCGATGGCCAGCATTTGCTGCTCACCGCCGCTCATTTGGCTCGCGCGGCGGTGCAACATGGGCACCAGTGCGGGGAACAGCGCGAAGACCTGCGCCTCGTTGCGCGCCACCTGCCCGCGTGCGGCAATGTGCAGATTTTCGCGCACGCTCAAGTTGGTAAACAGGCGGCGGTCTTCCGCCACGTAGCCCAAACCGGCCAACGCACGTCGATGTGCAGGCAGTGCGTCAAGTCTTTCATTTTGGTAGCTGACCACGCCCGTTATACGGGGGCCACAGTCCATAATCGCTTGTAGGAGTGTTGATTTTCCTGCGCCGTTCAAACCTTGCAGCACCACCAGCTCACCTGGGTTGACGTGCAGCGACACATCAAACAACGCCTGCGCGGCACCCCACCAGGCGTTGAGGTTTTTGACCTCAAGCATGGGATACCACCTCGGGGGAACGCTCCGTGAGCGCGTTGAAAGACTGCCCCAGATAGCGGCTGCGCACCACTTCATTCCGCGCGATTTCGTCCGGCGTACCTTGCGCGGCAAGCTGACCGTCGATCAGCACCAGCACGCGGTCTGCCACGCCAAACACGGCGTCCATGTTGTGCTCGGTGTAGAGCACGGCGATGCCCCGTTTTGCGACAGATTTCACCAGGCGCATCAGGTCAGCGCGCTCAGGGCCCGCCAGGCCCGCAGCGGGCTCGTCCAGCAGCAGCAATCGCTTGGCATCATTTGATCTTTGATCTTTTTCAGCGATGCCCGCCAGTGCCAATGCCAACTCCAAGCGCTTCTTGGCTCCGTAGGGCAAACCCAGCACATCGGTCTGGGCCAAGTGAGCCAGGCCAACCTCGGCCAGTTGCCGAGTAGCGGCTTCAACATCGATACTGTCCAATGTGCGCCAAGTCGAGA
The DNA here is from genome assembly GCA_031380235.1 of Rhodoferax sp. GTDB lineage: Bacteria > Pseudomonadota > Gammaproteobacteria > Burkholderiales > Burkholderiaceae_C > JANYCG01. The sequence goes on from JANNFW010000289.1 coordinate 1,013, forward strand.
GCCGTCGCCCACTGGCTATGATCAGCTGCACATTTTGCAGCACGGTCAATGCCTCGAAAGTCTGTGCCACTTGAAACGTGCGGGCGATGCCGCTCTGTTGACGGCGTGCTGCGCTCCAGCCAGTGACTGACGTACCACGCCACACGATATCGCCCGACGTGGGGATGTGCTGGCCCGCGATGCAGGCGAAGCAGGTGGATTTGCCCGCGCCGTTGGGGCCGATCAGTGCCACGCATTCACCACTCGCGATGTCAAAGCTCACGCCGTTGACAGCTTTCACGCCATCAAAGTGCTTGACCAGGTTGGTGACTTGCAGCATCAGTCGGAACGCCTTTGCAGAGCACCGAGCAAGCCGCTGGGGGCCAGCACCATAATCAGCATCACAAATACGCCCAGCGCACCGCGCCAGTACTCAAAGTTGCGACCCAGCTCGGCCCCGACCCCCACCAATACCGCACTGCCCACGGCCACGCCCCACAGTTGATGCACCCCGCCCAGCAGTACGACCAAGAGCGCATCGACCGACGTCGCCACGCTGGCGGCGGAGGGAAACACCGCGCCCTTGTGCGCTGCAAACAAGCCGCCTGCAAGCCCGGCCAGCACCGCGCTTTCCACAAAGATGCGGTATTTGATCCAGCTCACGGGCAGTGCGCTAGCCTCTGCACGCAGGGGCGCATCGCGTACCGCCTGCAAGGCTGCGCCAAAGCTCGATTGGCTAAGAATCTTCAGCATCCAAACGCTTAAGCACGCCAAGCCCAGCAGCAGCGCATAAAACAGCCCGCGTGTTTCTGGCACAACCAAATTCAGGCCGATGATGCCGTTGTCACCACCCGTCACGGCCACCCATTGCGAGGCCCCGGCCCATACCACCTGGGCGAGGGCCAACGACAGCATCGCCAGGTAAACGCCGCTGCTGCGTACCACCACCGCGCCAAACGTGGCTGCCACCCCCAGCGC
>JANNFW010000346.1:0-3886 GCA_031380235.1 Rhodoferax sp.
TGTACCACCATTACCCGACCAAGACGCATTTGGCAGACGCGTTGTATGCGCACATCCTGCGCGACTATCACACGCAGATGATGAGCACGCTGGCGGATAGCCCACCCGCGCAAGACGGCGTAAAGCGCCTGATCAGCACAACGATGCAGTGGGTGGTGCAAAACCCAAGCCGCGCGCGTTTGCTGCACGACTTGCGCATGGCTGGCGCGCTGGCAGGTGGCCCGCGCGAACGCGATGAGACTAATGCCAAGGCCTTTGGCGCGCTGGCGCAATGGGTGGCCGCGCGCACCACAGCGGGCGAGATGCGCGAGATGCCGCAAACGGTCTGGATGGCGCTGGTGTTCTCCCCCGTGATGGCGCTCATGCCGCATTGGGCGAGTCAGCCCAAGCCCACTATCAGCCCCAAAGTACGCGGCGCGCTTGAGCATGCAGCGTGGATGGCAGTGGCGGCCTGATTTCTATTCAACCCAAGGAGTGATGACGATGAACGACACGATGATCAGCAAATCAATTGAGCCGCTTGAGCGAGCCCGCCACATTCTGGCAAAGCAAGCCTTCAGCGTGCTGATTGGCGCAGAAATGGATGCCTTTGAAACCGGCAGCGCTCAGATCTCGATACCCATCTTGCCCAAGCTGCTACAGCAGCACGGTTTTGTGCACGGCGGGGTGCTCTCGTACCTGGCCGATAACGCACTCACTTTCGCGGGTGGCTCGGTGCTGGGCGATTCGGTGACGGCTGAGTTCAAGATCAACTACCTGCGCCCCGCGCGCGATGCTGAGCGCTTGGTGGCCATTGCCACCGTGGTGGGCAGTGGTGCGACCCAGGCGGTTTGCAGATGCGATGTGTTCTTGCAAAACGGCCATCAGCGCAAGCTGTGCGCAGCAGCGCAAGGGACGATTCGCAAGGCGGGGTAAGTCCGCTCGTTACGAATCAACGCGCCTACCTCAACGCGTCAAAAGCCGCCCGTCTTTGGTCACCCGCGCCAATTCCACGAACTTGCTACCGTGGTGGGCACCGTTGTCAAACGTGACCGAAAAGCCGCCTAAATCATAAGTTCCCAAGTTGGTCAACGCCTCCAGCACCGACTTGGCGTTGACGGGCTTTTTGGCGCGGCGAATTCCTTCGGTCAAAATTTTGGCACCAAAGCAGGCTTCAAGCTGGGTGGTGTTCATGGCCGTCTTGCTGCCTGCGGCCTCGAGCGCTTTGACACACTCTCGCACAACCGGGATTGCGGAATTGGGATTGGGCACCACCTGCGTGATCGACACGCCCGCACCAGCCTCGCCTGCGGCCTTGACATACTGGTCGGCACCCACAAACGACAGGCTGGACGTTGGCAGCATGCGGCCCATCCCCACCAGCTCTTTTTGCATTTGGGCCGCCGCGCCCGACAGTACGGTATTGATCAGCACATCGGGCTGCTGGGCCAGCAGTGCGTCCACCTCGGCTTTGCCGACGACGGCGTTGCGCTTCAATGAAAGCGCCTGGGGCACCAGGCTGATTTTCTTCAGGTAGGCGGTCACCACCTCAAGGTTCTGTTTGCCTACTTCGTCGTCGTAGTGCATGACGCTCACTCGCTTGAAGCCCAGGCTGGTCCAGAAATTCAAGATTTTTTCCATCTCCTCACCGTAAGAGGCGCGCACGGTGAAGAGCACGGGGTTTTTCACTCGCACCGGGTTCGCTCCTGAGAAGGGTGCGAAAAAGGCAATGCCTTTGGCTTCAGCCTGCGGGATGGCATCCAGGCTCAACGTGGCTGACGCAAAGCCAAACAGCGCCACCAGATTTTTGCTCTCAAGCAAGGTTTTAGTGTTGGCACCTGCTGTTTTGCGGTCGTTTTTATCGTCGATGGACACCAACTCGATCTGCCCGCCATTGACACTGCCTTTGGCATTGACCATTGCGAAATACGCTTGCGCGCCATCGCGGATGTCGGTGCCAAACTTGGCGTTGCCGCCTGAAAGCGGTGCAGACTGGCCGATTAAAAATTTTTCTTGCGCCACCGCGCTAACGTGCGCGCTTCCGATAACGGCGGTGAGGGTCAGGCCCAACAGGCCTCTGTACTTCGACTTCATTCCGGCTCCTTTGCGGTCTTTCAACGGACTCCGGATTGTCGCAGTTCATATCGATTTTTCGTGGGTTAACCCTACACTTCAGATTGGATTGTTCGCAGGTCAATCCGCGTAAATCCCAGCTTTCTTGATCACCGGCCCCCACTTAGCGGTTTCAGACTCCAGGAAAGACTTCAACCCCGCAGGTGTCATTTTGTCGGCGCTGACGATGTCGGAGCTCAAGTCCGTCAGGCGTTGCTTGACGGCAGGGTCTTGCATGGCGGCGCGAAGGGCAACACCAATCTTGTCCAACACCGCGGGCGGCGTGCCTTTGGGGGCGTACATGCCGTGCCACACCTTCACCTCAAAGCCTTTGAGTCCCTGCTCGTCCAGCGTAGGCACGTTAGGCAGCGCAGCCAAGCGGTTCAAGGTTGTGACGCCATACACCTTGACGCGACCATCTTTGATGATCGGCACGGTCTGCGTGGTTTGGTCACACAGCAAGTCGACCTGCCCACCCAGCAAGGCGTTCATGGCGGGGCCAGTGCCCGAATAAGGCACGGTGGTCAAGTCCACCCCCAGAGCCGTCATGAACAGCAGGCCGCACAGGTGTGAGACGGCACCCAGACCGGCATTGGCCAGGGAGACTTTGTCTTTGTTGGCTTTGAGGTAAGTTTGCAGCTCGGCGAAGTTGGCCGCTGGAAAGTCCTTGCGCGCCAATAGGGTCATGGGCACGTCGGCCACCTGGCCGATGTACTCGAAGTCTTTCAACGGATCGTAAGTGAGCTTTTTGTACAGCGCCGGTGCGGTAGCCATGCCCATGTGATGCAGGAAGATGGTGTAGCCATTGGGGGCAGCGCGCGCCACTTTACCTGCACCAATGGTGCCACCCGCACCTACAGCGTTTTCGACCAGCACAGTTTGGCCCAGGGACTTGCCCATGGGAATAGCGATCATGCGGGCCATCACGTCGGTTGGGCCACCGGCTGCGAAAGGCACGATCAGGCTGATGGCTTTGTCGGGATAAACCGCTTGCGCCAAAGCGGATGTGTTGACGGCAAATGTCGTCACCAAAGCGGCGGCGATCAGCGCAACGGCAGTTTTCAATTTCGCTTTCGATTTCGATTTCATAGAGTTCTCCAACGGTTGGCGGTTCAAACCAGACGATGAACCTTGCATGGCATATTGCCACGCCACCCCTAAAACTCAATTGGCGAAATCCCTAGAATCAAATCAGCCAATCAAACCAATAATGGCCCTACTTTGTTGATGTAAGCCATGCTCCACAGGCGTTCCATCGCCAGCCGCATTTCGCCTTCATTGGCACCGCCGCTGTAGGCGGCCAGCCGCAGTGCCTTGGCAGTGATTTCGTCACGGCTCAAGGTGTTACCAGGGTCGCCTTTGGGCTCATCCACCCACCCGTGGAGGGCGCGGCCATTGGTGGTGGTGACGGTGACTTTGCCAATCCAGCGTTTGGGATAGGCGCTGTCGACCTCGGTATCGAGCACCATGCTGACACGATTGCAAAATTCCAGGGTTTTTGCTGAATTGAAATGTTGGTCAAACTCCGCCAGCCCGGCGTGGCCGAATTGCGCCACCAAGCCCAGCACCGTGCCCATCGAGAACTTGCTTTGATGCACGGTGCTGGGGTTGACTACGGGGCCCAGCACATCGATCGCACCCTGATGCACGTGGGTGACCACCGAAGCCACCTCGCTCATCGGCAGCTTGTGCGTTTGCAGCACTTGGTGCAATGCATCAGCCGCTGGGTGGGTATGGCGGCAGCAGGCGTGGTACTTGAACGATGTCTCCACCGTCGCCCAGCGCGTGTTCAGGC
>JANNFW010000360.1:0-2826 GCA_031380235.1 Rhodoferax sp.
ACCGAGCCAAACCGGGAGGGCCGTATCAATGCGAGGGTGAGTCAATGCCGCAAGACTCATTTGAGCGTGCGGGCTACGATGCCTTTGACAACATGCTCAAGCCAGTTCTTGATCATCCTGAAAATTTCACACAGAATCTCACGCAAAATATTGCCGCATACAAGGGAAAACTACTGATGCTGAGCAGTGAATGCAGCTTCATCGGCTACAAGTTTCAGCAGGAGTTTCACATTCCGTCTATGCCAGCTCAGACTGTACATTTGGAAGCCAAGGCAATGGGGCACAACATGCTCACGCTCAATGCGGCGTGGAGTGTTGCTGTTATTGGCGAGTTCTTCGGTGAGAACGGCCTTGTATCTTCCGGACAAAGGCAACTGAAATAGCTTTGAAAGCCTTCGAAAAAGCCGTAGCTGCCGGCTGCGGACAAGTTGTCAGAGGTTCGCGCGGTAGGCAACAGGGGCTTCCATCGCGCGAATCCTGTCAATCCGATTGATATTAACTTATGAGTTAATTTTTAAGGATTTTGTCGTGTTTTCATTGATTTTGTGAGTGAATTAGCGCTCTAGATCTCGTGCTTATTGCATAAGCAGCTATTATTTTTGAAAGCCCTTATTCGCCATCATTGTGAATTCAACTGATTTAAAGTAGAGAACATCACTCCCAACGGAACCCTCATGACGACATCCATGACCGACGCCTATTCTGAAACCCGCCAGCACGAGCTGCGCAAAACCCGCCTGATGATGATTGACGGCAACCTGAGCTTGAACTCCCGCACTGCCGAGGGCGGTGTGAGTGCGCGGGTTTATCACGATGGTTACTGGGGCTTTGCATCAGCGCCCCAAGCGGCGGACAGTGCCCAAAAAGTGATTGCCAAAGCTCAAGCGAACGCGCTGACGATGGCGCGGTTTGGCAAGCAGCCGACGTTAAGCCTGCCGGGTGGCAACTACCGGGGCGAGCACGTTTTCAAGGGCCGCGCGGCGCTCACACCCAGTGAGTGCATTGATCGCTTGACGGCCCTCACCGCCCACTGCAAGCAGCGCTATCCGGCCCTCAAATCCACCAAGTTCATCATGGCCGACGAGCACCACAGCAAGCGGCTGACCACCAGCATGGGCGGCAACAGCCTGGCCAGCATTCAGCGGGCGCTGTGCTACATCTACTTCATTGCGGAGGATGCCAGCGGTGCGCCAGTCGAGCTAATGCAGGGCATCTCCAACAAAGGCAGCCTGGCTGATCTGGATTTGTCCATCGCCACCCTCACCCCTGTGCTGGACAAACTTTACGAGCACGTGATGGCCAAACGCCACGCGGTGCCCGCGCGCGGTGGCATCCACACCATAGTGCTGGCACCTGAGCTGGCGGGCATGCTCGCGCACGAGGCGATGGGCCACCCATGCGAGGCGGACATCGTGCTGGGCGGCGCAGTCACCGCGAATCTGGTGGGCCAGCGCGTCGCAAGCGACCTGGTGTCGATGGTCGATTTTGCGCACACCTTCAAAGGGCAAGAGGTGATGATCCCGGTCTACGCCGACGACGAAGGCGTGGCCGCGCGCGACGCGGTGCTGATCAAAAACGGCATCTTGACCGAGTTCATGAACAGCCGCGAAACCTCGGCCCGCCTGGGGCTCACACCCACTGGCAGCGCCCGCGCCTACAACCCTAACGACGAGCCGCTCATCCGCATGCGCAACACCGCCATCTTGCCGGGCCAGCAAAAGCTCGCCGACATGATTGCGGGCGTTGAAGACGGCTACTACCTGATGAAAACCTCGAACGGCCAGGCCGACAGCACCACCGAATTCATGTTTGGCATCAACCTGGCCTATGAAATCAAAAACGGCAAGCTGGGTAGCGCGATTCGCGACACCACGCTGTCGGGCTCGGCCATCAAGGTGCTGCAAAGTGTGGATGCCGTGTCTGACGACATGTACTGGACTTGCTCGGGCTACTGCGGTAAAAAGCAGCCGATGGTCGTCTCGATGGGCGGCCCCGCGCTGCGGGCGCTCGCGCACCTGGGAGGCGAATGATGGATGCCAGCCTCCAAACTGCCGCCGAGTCTGCGTTGGCGCTGATGCGCGCGCAAGGCTTTGAGCACGCGCAGGTGAGTGCATCGCGCAGCCTGCAAGACGAGCTGAACATTGCTGACAACCAGGTGAGCCTGATGCGCAGCACGGTATCGCAAAAGATGTCGCTGCTGGGCTTGGTCGATGGCCGCAAAGCCAGCACCGAGCTGTCGGAGTTTGAGCCTGAAGCTTTGCGCGAGCGCATCAAAAGTCTGTTTGCGGATGCGAAAGGCGCGCCGCAAGATGCCGCCAATGCTGTGTCGGCCAGCCAGCGCGCGCGCATCGTGCAAGGGCCTCAGCAGGCTGACTTGGGCCTGCTGGCCGACAAGGCAGACGAGTTGCTCAAATTCAGAGCGCTTCATACGCCATTGATGGGCCTGCAAGAAAGCGTGTCATCGCACAGCTTGGTGCAAAGCCACACGCTGACCACGGGCGGCAGCGACTTGCAAACCAGCGTGGGCTGGTATTCGCTCAACGGGTTTGGCACGGCCAAAGAGGGGGGCAAGTCAAGCTCGTTCAACTATGCGGGTGGTAACGCGAATGACTTGAGCGCCCTGCACGCAGCAGAATTTTTTGGCATGGGCGAGATGATGCACGACACATCACGCCAGATTCAGACGCAAGCCGTGGGCGACAAGTTTCAGGGCGACGTGGTGCTGATGCCAACCGCAGTTGAAGACCTGCTGAACTGGCTGCTGGGCCAGGTCAGCGACATGCATTTGATTGCGGGCAGTTCGCTGTTTCGCGACAAGGTGGGCCA
>JANNFW010000393.1:0-2129 GCA_031380235.1 Rhodoferax sp.
GCCGAGCAGTTGTGGGACACCACGCTGAACCCTGACACGCGCCGCCTGCTGCCAGTGCAACTGGGTGCGGTGGACTTCTTGCAAACAGAAAACCTCATCACCAAGCTGATGGGCAAGGGCGAAGCGGCTGCGCGGCGCGAGTTGATGGAGTTGCATGGCGATACGGTGGAGGTTGATATTTGATGAAGTTTTCTCTTTTACTTGCAGCGTTGTTGTTGTTGTCGACGGCGTTCGCCCGCGCCGATGTCTGGGGCTACGTGGACGAGCGCGGCGTCGCCCATTTCGCCAATGAAAAGCTGGATGATCGCTACGAGGTGTTCTACAAAGGTGGCGAGAGTTTTGACACCAGCAAAACACAGACGGGCTCTGGCGGCTCCGCCGGTTCTAGCGACAACGTTCGCCCGATGAGCGTGCCCTCGGTGCCCGCGCGCTTGCAGACTTTCTTTGACGTGTCACCTAACTACAAAGCGATTCGCCATCATTTGAAGGATGCGGCTAAAACCTACAAAGTCGATTACGAGTTGCTGCAAGCGCTGATCGCCGCTGAATCGGGTTTTGACGTGGCGGCAGTGTCGCCCAAGGGTGCTATTGGGCTGATGCAGCTGATGCCAGACACCGCGCGCCGCTACGGCGTTGACGGTGACAAAAAAATGGCGATTGAGAAAAAGCTGGTGGATCCCAAAATCAATGTCAAAGCGGGCACGCGGTATTTGAGCGATTTGATCAAGATGTTCCCTGGTCGTCTCGACTTGGCGTTGGCCTCCTACAACGCGGGTGAGGGCGCGGTGCAAAAGGCTGGCAACAAAATCCCGAATTACAAAGAAACTCAAAACTACGTCAAAACCGTGATGCAGCTCTACAACGGCCTGAAGCCGCCCGCCGCCATCATCGCCGAGCGCTTTCCCACCCGCATTCGCATGGAGATGCTCGGCGGTGCGTCGCGGCGCGGCAACATGCTGGCCCCCATGCCGGCCGCTGCCGGGCAAAGCGCGGGGCAAGGTGCGTTTGACAACAGCATTCCTGGCAGCAGCCTGGTGCCTGGGTCAACGGGTCTGGCTTCGACCCCGTAAGCGCTTTCTCCAAAACTCCTGTTTTTCCATTGCTATCTTGCCTTGCGGCTCATGGCGATTCAACTCAACTTCGATAAGACTCAACAATGAGCGACCCAACGGCTCCTGATCTCTTTCCAAACCCGAAAAATGCGTCAACTCCAAGCGCGTCCAACAACCCTGACGATGATTCGAACCTGAACCTCGCTACTTACGCGCAGCGCGCCTACCTTGAATATGCGTTGAGCGTGGTCAAGGGCCGCGCCCTGCCCGATGTATGCGACGGCCTCAAGCCGGTCCAGCGGCGCATCCTTTATTCGATGTCGCGCATGGGCTTGGGCTTTGGCGGCACCGGCGGCAACAGTGCGGCCAAGCCGGTCAAAAGTGCGCGGGTGGTGGGCGATGTGCTGGGCCGCTTTCACCCGCACGGCGACCAGTCCGCCTACGACGCGCTGGTGCGCATGGCGCAGGATTTTTCGCAGCGCTACCCGCTGGTCGATGGCCAGGGCAACTTTGGCAGCCGTGATGGCGATGGCGCCGCAGCGATGCGCTACACCGAGGCGCGCCTGGCCAAAATCACCAGCCTACTGATGAATGAGATCGACGAAGGCACGGTCGATTTCACCCCGAATTACGACGGCTCGACCGAGGAGCCGCGCCAACTTCCGGCGCGTTTGCCGTTTGCCTTGCTCAACGGGGCCAGCGGCATTGCGGTGGGCCTGGCCACCGAAATCCCCAGCCACAACCTGCGTGAAGTGGCCGATGCCTGTGTGGCGATGATCAAGAATCCGTCGCTGACGGACGAAGAGCTGCTGGCCATCATCCCTGGGCCCGACTACCCCGGTGGCGGGCAAATCATCAGCGCGGCCAGCGACATTCTGGAGGCCTATCGCACGGGCCGGGGCTCGCTCAAAGTGCGTGCCCGCTGGAAGATCGAAGAGCTGGCGCGCGGCCAATGGCAACTGGTTGTCACCGACTTGCCGCCCGGGGTCAGGACGCGATAGGTGCTCGAAGTGATTGATGCGTGACCCTACCCGATGGTCAAAAGCGGCGCTGTGGCGCGCTCGGTGGGGCTGATGC
>JANNFW010000147.1:0-7114 GCA_031380235.1 Rhodoferax sp.
CTCCACCTGGCGCGTGGTCGGGTTGGCGGCCGCATCGATCCGCTTGACCTTGCCCAAAAACTCTTGATCCGCCAAGCCGTTGACGCGAAAGCTCACCACTTGGCCCACCGCCACGTCGTTGATGCGGTCAGCCGACACCAGACCCTCAAACCGCATGGTTTTGGGGTCGATCACCTTCAGCAGCTCTTTGCCGGTTTGCGCCGTGTCACCAGCGGACACCTTGCGCTCGCTCACCACGCCATCAAACGGCGCTCGCACTTCCGTGCGCTGCAACTGCTGCCGCGCCGCAGCGGCACGCGCCTGGGCGGCCACCAAGTCACTCTGTGCGGTGTTGCGCCGGGTTTGCGCATCTTCCATCGCCTGGGTCGATGTCATGCCCTGCGCTTGCAGCGTTTTAAGCCGTTGCAACTGCCGCTCAGTTTGATCCAGGCTTTGGCTGGCGCTGCGCAGGCTTTCCGCCGCCGAGGCCATGCTGTCGCGAATCGAGGTGTCGTCCAGCCGCACCAGCAGCTCGCCGCGTTTGACGGCGTCGCCGTTTTCCTTGAGCACCGTCTGCACCACGGCAGACACTTCCGCCCGCAAGTCAGCCCGCCGCTCCGGCTGCACCGTGCCAGTGATGACGGGCCCGTTGGAGAGCGGCTGGCTTTGCAGCGTGCGCAAGTCGGCCTGGGCGATCAGCAAAGGCCGCTGGGTGGCGTCAGCAGCGGCCTTGGCCTGTGCGTCGGGTGACTTGTTACAGCCGGTCAGCCCCACGGCCAATGCCACCGCGATGGTGCCCGTGAAGACCATCAGGCGCAGTGCAGGAGTGATTGAAATTGTCATGCGCGCGGATGAAAAATGAGTTGAAGGAGCGAGTAGTTCATCAAGACATTTCACCATGATTTTCCGTTGCAAATCGACCTTTGCGACGGGCAGCCGCCACACGCGACGAGATGCCGTTTGGCGCGATGAAGCAACAGAACGAGACATCATATACTATGAAATATATAGCTATTCATGCATGTTATTCGAGAGCTAGAGGCATATTTTATTGATAATTTACGCAAAAATCATCAGTTTTAGTCTAAAATTAACCTGGAGGTTCATTTTGTCGCTCGAATCGACCGTTGCGCTTACATCGCGTTGCACACCCTTGGACGTCATGCCAATTTGGCCTGCCAGTAGGTATCATGGCCCACATGGTGCCGACTTTGCTGACCGTCCTTGCTGCTGACACGTGGAAAGAGTTCCCGCCTTACCGCGTGGTGCGCGCCTTTGTGGCGTGGCTGGGCAGTTGGCGGCGGGTGATATTTTTTGGCGCGCTGGCTTTGGTGATGGTGCTGTCGCCCGCCACGTATGACCGCACCAACCGCAGCATGATTGCGCGTCAGATTTACGTCACCACGTGGCAGATCCTGCCCTGGTTCACGCTCCTGTCGAGCCTGATCAGCGTCGTGTTGATTCGGGTCGTGGTGGTCAGTGCCGTCTCATACGGTCTTGCGGCGTTTGCGCTGGAGATGGTAGTGCGCATTCTGGTGCTGGAGTTCATCCCGCTGGTGGCGGCTCTTTTTGTAACCATGCGCAGTGCGCTGGCCGCGAAGCCCGCCGTGTCGGGCATCTACATTCCGCGCGATCTGGGCGGCCTGGGCGGCTTGACGACGGAGCGCATTCGCGACGAACTGGTGCCGCGCGTGATCGCCTATGCGTTTTCCGTGCTGACGATGATAGTGGTCAGCGGCATACTGGCGTTGATCCTGTCGTACATCGGTGTGTACGGATTTTCGCGCTTTGGGCTGCCCCAGTTCGCGCGCACAGTGGGCCAAGTGTTTGACCTGGCCGTCACGGTGGGATTTGCCTTGAAAGTGGTTTTCTTCAGCTTGGCGGTGGCGGTGATCCCCGTCGCAGCCAGCCTGGACCGGCGCGATGGCGACCGCGACGATGCCAGCGCCCTGCAACCGGGCACGGTGCGCATGCTCATGGCGCTGTTTTTCATTGAGGGGCTGTCGCTCGTCCTGAGATACGTCTGAGGCATCTGCCGCCACCCCACCGCCATAATCCACTTGCATGTCCTCCGAAGAATCTCCCGCCCCACCGCCTCCTGCGCCTGGTTCTGCGCCCGCGCCGTCCCACCCAGGCGGGCCGCCAGCAACACCCATCAAGCATGTGGAGTTCAAGGCCGCGTTGCTGCTGGCGTTCACTGCGTTGCTGGTGCTGGGCTTTCTGGCCTATGTACTGGTGGCGCGCGGCGTTTTTGAAAACACTCAAAACCTGGTGCTGGTGACCGATGATTCGGAGGGCGTGCAAGTCGGCATGGACCTGACGTTCTCCGGCTTCCCCATCGGGCGGGTACAAAAAATTCTGCTCGATGACCAGGGCAAGGTTCGCATCCTGATCGACATCACCGCCAAAGATGCCAAATGGTTGCGCACCTCCAGCATCTTCACGATGGAGCGCGGCGTGGTGGGCGATACCCGCATCCGCGCCTTCAGCGGCGTGCTGACGGATCCGCCTCTGCCCGACGCGTCCGAGCGCACCGTGTTGCGCGGCGACTCCAGCTCTGAAGTGCCGCGCCTGATGGCCACCGCGCGCGCGCTGTTGGAGAACCTGGAGCGCATGTCTGGCGAGCAATCCAGCCTGAATGCCAGCATAGGCAACATGCAAACCATCACCGGCACGATCAGCGCGAGCATGACGGGGAAGTACGGCGTGATGGGTACCCTCTTCGGCAGCGAGGCGAACGCCAAAAAATTGGTGGACGCGCTGGACACCACCAACGCGATTTTGAACAAGGCCGACAAACGCGTGTTTGGCGACAAAGGCTTGATGGACGAAACCCAGGCCACCGTCGCGCAACTCACAGCGCTGCTGATGGACTCGCGCAACACGCTCAAGCGCGTCGATGCCGTGCTGGCCGAAGCGCAGGGCGTGGCGGTCGAGGTCAAAGGCGTTGCCGTGCAGGCGCAGGGCGTTGCGTCTGAGGCCCGTGGGGTCGCCAGCAACGTGCGCATCGCCACCACCGATTTGAACTTGCTGCGCGCGGAGGTGGACACATCGCTCAGACGCATCAACAGTCTGGTCGAAGAGATCAACCGCAAATGGCCGTTCAAACGGGAGTCGGAGATCAAGCTGCCATGATCAATCTAATCGCGCGTGGGGTCGCTTTCGCAGCGGTGCTGTGCCTGATCGGCTGTGCCAGTGGCCCGGTGCCGCCCGAGTGGCAGTCCAGCGCCCTGGGCTCAGTGAAAGGCTTCACAGCGTCGTACCTGGAAGGCAACACCAAGGTCGCTGAATTCGAATTTGGCCGTGCACGTGCCGACATCGCCGCTACTGGCCGCCTGGATTTAACCGCGCGCGCAGAGCTGGTGCGCTGCGCCGTGCGCGTGGCCAGCCTGGAGTTTGACAACTGCGCGGGCGTGCAAACCCTGGATGCCGACACCGCCGCCCCAGAGCGCGCCTACGCGAGCTACCTGCGCGCCAACCGCGCTGGTCTTGATTCTGCACAGGCTGCGCTGCTGCCCGAGCAGCATCGCTGGATCACCTCGGTGAAAGATGATGCCGCGCGCGTTGCCGCACTATCGGCCATGACCGATCCGCTGGCCCGCTTGATTGCAGCAGGCGTGCTGTTCCAAACGGGTGATATGTCACCTGCAGGTGTTGCAGTCGCCGTTAACACCGCCTCCGACCAAGGCTGGCGCAGGCCGCTGCTGGCTTGGCTGGGGGTGCAACTCAAGTTGATGGACGGTGATGCCGAAGGCAAGGCGCGCATTCAGCGGCGGATTGACTTGGTTTTGGGTGGTAATAAGTCGCCATAAGTTGTTGTTTTAAAATGATTTACGGTATAAAAGATAAAAATGTACTAATATACCGAAATGTTAGAAATAAGCGCGACTGTTGCTCGTCAGTACATTGATGCTGTTTCAGTATTCGAAGCTTTGGAAGAAGCCCAAGTGCAAGCTGCCCAGGTGCGCGGCGGTATGTATTGGCATGTTGGCCCACCGGCATCGCCTGATGCCAAATATTTGGTCCGAACCACTCCAGCAGGTGCTGAAACCAGCCTAGGCCTGCGCACCCCCGAGAACGACGCAATCTACGAGCGCTTCACCCAGCGCAAGCGCGAAAGCGCAGAGCGCGTGTCTGGGCTCAAAGCGGCCCTGGAGCAACACCAACGCCTGAACCGCGCCCTGCGCGTGGGCAGGGTAGACCCACTGGTGGTCGCGCTGTTGGGTCGTTTGGCCAGCACTGGCCTTGCCGAGCATTTTCGCGTCGTCGGCACCCACGCCCTCTACGCCTATGAGGCCACCGCTGGCGCGCGTCTGGACTCCGAGACGCTGGCCACGCGTGACATCGATCTGCTGTGGGACACCCGCAAACGCATCCTCTTCTCTACCCAACTGGCGCGCGTAGACAGCTCCATGCTAGGCGTTCTGAAAAAGGTGGACAGCAGCTTTCGCATCAGAAATAGCCAGAAATACACGGCCGTCAACAAAGACGGCTTTGAGGTGGACATCATCCGCCGCGAGCGCACAGACGACGACCCTCACCCCATCAAACTCAGCGATGAAGATGAAGACTTTTGGGTGGTTCAGGCCCGCCGCGCCAATGTGCTGCTGGACTCGCCTGGCTTCTCTGCCGTCATCGTGGCCACCAATGGCAGCATGGCCCGCATGAACACCGTGCACCCCGCCACCTTCGTGGCGTTCAAGCGCTGGCTGGCCAACCAAGCCGAACGCGAAGCCCTCAAGCGGCGCAGGGATGTGCTGCAGGCGGACGCAGTGCAAGCGCTGCTGGATGGGTACTTGCCGCGCGATTGATGTCAAAGCCGGTGTCGTTGCTGTGGCACCCGCGATAGCTGCCGTGACGACTTAGCGACGTGTAGCCCCGTGAGGTGATACACGCCAATCAAACCGGCGAGTGCGTCCTCAGCCAGTCCTTCAACGCAGCATCAATACGGGTTTGCCAACCATCGCCCGCTGTCCGAAAGGCTTGAATCACATCGGCAGACAGTCTGATCGTTGTCGACACTTTTGGGCTGGCTTTCACAGAGCCAGCAGGCCGTCCAACGCGCCGCGCCGCGATCTGCTCGGGTTTCGTCACCCTGCCCTCACCGCGAGCGGCTTGATCGAGCGATCGAAGCAGAGCAGCCTCAAATTCGGCCATCTCGGGGTCAATGTCAGATTTAACTTTTTTCATCAAAGCGCTCCTTCAATTTCAACAAGAACTCAGGCCTTAAGTTGTCGAACTTTGCCTTGGTATAAACCATCAACAGCACGATCTCGCCACTCGCAAGCCGATTGAAGTAAATAACCCGTGCTCCGCCCCGTTTGCCCTTACCCTGACGCGTCCAGCGTACTTTGCGCAAACTCCCCGCTCCGGGGATCACGTCACCTGCCAACGCGTTCTCGGCAATCCAGTCTATGAACTCAGTGCGTTCTGCGTCGTTCCAAATCTTGGCAGGCCATTCGATGAAAACAGGGGATTCGATGACGGTGTGCCCGAATTTATTGTAACAACAAAAAATAAAACCCATTGGCATGGGGAATAGAAAAAAATTCGAGTTGGCAGGCGTGTTGGGGCGTGCAGAATAATGCTTTTTAAACAACTAAGAGAGTGCAGGAATGCTCAAAATCGACGGCCTCGATAAATTCAGCCGAGACTTGGAGGAGGCGCAGAAAGCGATTACGGAGATAGACGGCGAGTTGGGCTCCCTCAACTTTGATCCACAAGATCCGGAAAGCATTGAAGCTGCAATTCAGGAAACGGCGAGACTGCTTGACGAGCGGCTTGGTTCTTATGCATCCAATCTGATAGTCGGACAGTTGGCAGAAAACATGAAAGAGCAATATCGTCAGGCGATTCTTGATAAGGCGACCACAGCCCGAATCCAGAGGGGGCTAGCAGATGGCGAATGATGCGGGTGTTTTCAAGCAGATCAACAATGCAGTCTTAGATTTGCAAGCGTCGGATTACCAGTCATACGCGCGTCCTGTCAAAACCTTAGCTCGCTTGTTGCAGGATGCTGCTCTGACAAGTGTGAATTAGAAGCTAACTGCGGGACTTGACCTTGACACATTCCTGAAGGACAGCCAAAAAACTCAAGGTGGAATGGTCGGTAGCGCTCGCTTTTTGTGGCCGGAGGATCCTGAGCAGTACCTCGGCTTGGCCTACCTAATCATCTGTAAGTTCGAAGATGATCCTGAATATCTGTTCCAGTTCGGCCATACCTACTACTACGGTGGTGGGTCAAAAATCATCTCTACCATTCAGAATGTCGTACGCCAAGTGATCATTCCGTTTGCCAGAGACTACAAAGAATATGTAATGAGACAAGGACGCGTTCAAACGCAGTTCACAGCGCCGAGTTCAAACAAGGTATTCATTGTTCACGGACACGATGGCGAGACCCGAGAGACAGTGGCTCGCTTCCTCGAAAAAATAGGTTTCGAGGCAATTATTTTGCACGAGCAAGCGAATCAGGGGCGCACGGTTATCGAAAAAGTCGAAGCACACGGGGATGTGGGCTTTGCAGTTGTGCTGCTTACGCCGGACGATGAAGGGCGCTCAAAAGGTGGTCAACTTGAACCGCGTGCCCGGCAAAACGTGTTACTCGAGCTTGGCTATTTCATCGGCCGTTTAGGTCGCAACCGTGTGTGCGCTCTCAAGCGCGGCGACCTGGAGATACCGAGCGACTTTGCCGGGGTAGTGTGGGAAAAGATGGATAGCGGAAACGGTTGGAAATTAGCGCTGGCTCGCGAACTGAAAGCTGCGGGTCACGAAGTTGATCTGAACAATGCAGCTCCGTAATGAAGATTACTCAAGCCCGAGCCGACCTCGCTCCCACCCGCTTCCGAGCACGCGGCGCAGCCTTAGCGCCAACCAGCTTCAGCTTGGACTTCGCTGGGGTCTTCGCTGCAACAACCACCTTCGCCACAACAGCAGGCCTAGCCGCAGGCGATGCAACAACCTCCGCCTTAGCCGCATGCTCCTGTGCCGCCGACAGCAGCTTCTGGTGCTCGGCCAGGATGTAGTCGCCCAGGTCGGTGATGTCGGGCACGGCGCGGCGGCAGGCTATTAGGCCGTAGTCCAGGCGGCCGGCATAGCTTTGCACGGTGACGTTCAGGGCCATGCTGTGCACGAT
>JANNFW010000457.1:0-2991 GCA_031380235.1 Rhodoferax sp.
CAGCGCGACATCAGCTTCAGTGAATCAGCGGTGTTGGCCAAAGAGGTGGAAGAAGCGCTGCTGTACAAAAACATGCAAGCCGACATCGTGCAACAACTGCTGCGCAGGCTTGCGGCAGTGAAGTCCATCACGTAAGTTGGTTGCGTAGGTCGCCATGCAACTCGCCACCAACCAGCTTCAGGCGCATCTGCAAAAAGGTTTGCGCAGCCTTTACACATTGCATGGCGACGAGCCACTGCTAATTCAAGAAGCGGCAGATACGATTCGCGCAACCGCTCGTGCGCAAGGCTTTACCGTGCGCAGTTCGCATACCGTGTCAGGCGCGCACTTCGACTGGAGTGAGGTGCAGGCGGCGGGCGGGTCATTGAGCCTGTTTGCTGACAAGCAGATTCTGGAGGTGCGCATCCCGTCAGGCAAACCGGGCAAAGACGGCAGTGCGGCGATTCAGCAATTGGCACAAGCGGCGCAGGGCAATGACTCAACACTGACGATTTTTATCCTGCCGCGCTTGGACAAACTGACCAAAACCGGGGCCTGGTTTGCCGCGCTGGAGTCGTTTGGCATGACGCTGCAAGTCGAGCCAGTGGAGCGCAACGTCTTGCCGCAGTGGATCGCCCAGCGCCTGCAACAGCAGGGCCAGCGCGTTACCGCTGGAGAAAGCGGCCAGCGCACCTTGCAGTTTTTTGCAGACCGCGTGGAAGGTAATTTGCTCGCCGCGCACCAGGAGATTCAGAAGCTCGCCTTGCTGCACCCCGAAGGTGAGCTGACGTTTGAGCAGGTGGAAGCTGCAGTGTTCAATGTTGCGCGGTATGACGTGTTCAAGCTCTCAGAAGCCGTGCTGGGCGGCCACGTCTTGCGTGTGCAGCGCATGCTCGATGGCCTGCAGGCCGAGGGCGAGGCCGAAGTGCTGGTGCATTGGTCTTTAAGCGAAGACATTCGCGCGCTCAAACGCGTCAAAGATGCCATGGGGCGGGGCAGTCCGCTGCCGATGGCCTTGCGCGAGCAGCGCGTGTGGGGCGCGAAAGAGCGTCTGTTTGAGCGCGTGCTGCCGCGCCTGACTGATGCGGCAGTGTCGGAGTTGCTACAGGCCGCGCATCAGGTGGACGGTATTGTCAAAGGCCTCAAACAGCCTGGCTGGCCTGGCAATGGCTGGCAGGCCCTGCATCGGCTGGCGATGCAGTTGTGCAGCGCGTGCGCTATGAGTTCAGCGCCAACAAATAGGGCTACCGTTCGGATTTAACCCGCGCTTATTCAGGCTGCGGCATCAGTTCCAAGGATTCATCAACGGGACCCGTGTTCGCGCGTAATCGGTGGTATCCCGCGTCACCACAGTCAGACCGTGCTGCAACCCTGTTGCGGCGATGATGAGATCGGGTTGCGAGAAGGTATGCCCGATTTTGCGGCCGTCTTCCACCAACAAGCGCCACTTGAACATGATGTCTTCAGTCACGGGAAGAATTCGCTGCTCGAACATCGGCCGCACTTTGTGTGTCAACCACTCGTGTAGCTCAGAGCGGTGGTTGGCATCGACAACCAGCTCGATGCCAAATCGAATCTCAGCCAAGGTGACGGTGCTGACGAACATTGAATCAAGCGACTGCGCTGCAACAAATGCGACGACTTTGGCTGACGGTTTGGGCCGTCGCAGCTCGGACAGTACGTTGGTGTCCAGCAACCAGCCCGTCACAGGCTCACGCTCCTGACAGGCATGCGAAAGCGCTCTGGTGTGATGTCAATTTGGCGATGCGGCGACGCTTGCAGCGCGTCAATCAAAGCCTGCCCGCCGGACGAGCCCTTGAGTCGCCGAAACTCATCAGCGGCAATCACCACCACTTCATCTCGGCCATGAACGGTGACGTGTTGAGGCCCCTCGAGGTGCACCATGCGCACCAGCTGGCTGAATTTAGCTTTGGCATCGGCCAGCACCCATTGCCCGCTGGCAAGCTTGGAGGTTCGGGCCTTGGTGGGTCTGCCCGCGAGTGTTTTGGCGGGTATTTTGGCAGACGATTCTGCGGGTTTACGGACGATATTGGTCATAATGACTAGAATATCACAAGTGACAAAAGTATCACTACGTCTGCGTGCCAAAATCCGATCATGAACGCGCTCAACCTCGCCGAATACTCTCAAACCTTGGGCCTGCAAGCCCGCGCCGCGTCGTCTCTGATGGCCAAGGCGCCGACAGCGACTAAAAACACAGCGCTTTTGACCTTAGCGAGCCTGCTGCGCGCCAATGTCGAGTCATTGCAGGCGGAAAATGCCAAAGACCTGACGCGCGCCACCGATGCGGGTCTGGCCGAGCCGATGGTCGATCGCCTCAAACTCACGTCCAAAATCATTGAAACCTGTGCCCAAGGCTGTGAACAACTGGCCGCCATGCCGGATGTGATTGGCGAGATCATCGGCATGAAGCAGCAGCCCAGCGGCATCCGCGTGGGGCAAATGCGTGTGCCGATTGGCGTGTTTGGCATGATTTTCGAAAGTCGTCCGAACGTGACGATTGAAGCGGCGAGCTTGTCAATCAAAAGCGGCAACGCCTGTATTTTGCGCGGTGGCTCGGAGGCGATTGAATCGAATAAGGCGCTGGCGGTGCTGGTGCAGTTGGCGCTGCAAGGCAGCGGTTTGCCGACCGATGCGGTGCAACTGGTGCAAACCACAGACCGCGAGGTGGTCGGCCACCTGATCGCAATGCCGCAGTTTGTGGATGTGATCATCCCGCGCGGCGGCAAAGGGCTGATTGAGCGCATCAGCAAAGACGCCAAAGTGCCCGTCATCAAGCACCTGGACGGCAATTGCCACGTCTACGTGGACGACCCGTGCGACATCGACATGGCCGTCAAAGTGGCCGATAACGCCAAAACCAACAAATACAGTCCGTGCAACGCGATTGAAGGCCTGCTGGTCGCGCGCAGCGTGGCGGGCGAGTTTCTGCCCAAAATCGCCGCCATTTACGCGGCTAAAGGTGTGGAGATGCGTTGCGACCCGGAAGCG
>JANNFW010000469.1:0-2367 GCA_031380235.1 Rhodoferax sp.
GGCGAGACCGCGAAGTTTCAGGTGCGCATGCCGTTTCGGTTTGCCACTGCCCTGGTCGCGGTGGAGCGCGAAGGCATTGTGGAGACGCAGGTGATGCAGCTCAACGGGCAAGACCCGACCATCAGCCTGAAGATCAAAGACGGCTGGGGGCCTAACGTGTATGTCAGTGTGCTCGCCCTGCGCGGTCGTCTGCGCGAGGTGCCGTGGTACAGCTTTTTCACCTGGGGCTTCAAGGCGCCGCGCGAGTGGTGGACCTCATTTTGGTACGAGGGCCGTGAGTACGTCGCACCGACTTCGATGGTCGATTTAAGCAAGCCCGCGTTTCGATTGGGCCTGGCTGAAATTCGCGTGGGTACGCAAGCCCACCAACTGAATGTGAGCGTGAAGGCCGACAAAGAAAGCTACCCCGTGCGCGGGCAAGCCAAGGTCACCATCAACGTGAAGCTGCCCAATGGCCAGCCTGCAGCGAATGCCGAAGTGGCACTGGCTGCCGTCGATCAAGCCCTGCTGGAGTTGATGCCCAACACCAGTTGGAACCTGCTGGACGCCATGTTGCTGCGGCGTGCCTGGGGCGTTGAAACATCGACGGCGCAGATGGAAATCATCGGACGCAGACACTATGGGCGCAAGGCTGTGCCCGCAGGTGGCGGTGGCGGGCGCAGTGGCACGCGGGAGCTGCTGGACACGCTCTTGCTCTGGAACCCGAATGTCAGACTCGATGCACAGGGCCAAGCTGTGGTGACCGTGCCGTTGAATGACGCGCTGACCACGTTCAAGATCGTCGCGGTGGCGGATGCGTCCACAGGACTGTTCGGCACCGGGCAAACCTCCATCAAAGCCACGCAAGACTTGCAGATCATCAGCGGCCTGCCGCCCCTGGTGCGGGAGGATGACCAGTTCCGCGCGCAGTTCACGGTGCGCAACACCACCCAAGCGGCGATGAAAGTGGAAGTTACGCCGCGCGCCACCTTGCTTGATTTGAAACCGCAGACCGTGGACATCCCCGCAGGCGATGCGCGTGAGGTGGCCTGGTTGGTCACTGCACCGGCGCAGTTAGCACTGTCTCGCTTCGAAGCGATTCTGTGGGAGATAGAAGCCAAGGACGTTTCTGCACCCGATGCAAAAACCGCTGCGCGCGACGCGCTCAAATCGCGCCAGCGCATCATCCCCGCCGTGCCGCTAACCGTGCAGCAGGCGACGCTGGTGCAGGTGGATGGCAGCCTCACTCTGGACGTGAATCCACCTGCGGATTCGATCCCTGGCCGTGGTGGCTTGAAGATGGCGCTTCAACCCAAGCTTGCCGAGGGCATGCCCGGTGTGCGTGACTGGTTTGCGCTTTATCCGTTTATTTGCTTAGAGCAAAAGACCAGTAAGTCGATTGGCCTGCGTGACGGTGCGCTGTGGCAATCCGTGGTCGGGCAAATTCCGAGCTACCTCGATGCGGACGGATTGGCCAGCTACTTCCCACCGCGTGATGGCGACGCCAACCGGGGCAGCGACACGCTGACGGCCTACTTGCTGGCCGCCACGCACGAAGCTGCGGCACTGAACCCCGCCTTCGCATTGAGCGACGCGGTGCGCGCACCAATGGAGCGGGGCTTGATCAACTTTGTGGAGGGCAAAATCCAACGCGAGTTCTGGAGCCCGCGCAAGGATTTGGACATGCGCAAACTCGCGGCCCTGGAAGCGCTGTCGCGCTACGGCAAAGCGCAAGGCCGCATGACGGGCAGCATCACCAACGCGCCGAACCAGTGGCCCACGCACGCGGTGATTGACTGGGTCAACATCCTGAAGCGCGTGGCCGACGTGCCCGAGCGCGACAAGCGACTGGACGATGCCATGCAGGTGCTACGCGCGCGCATCAGCTACCAGGGCACGAAGATGATTTTCAGCACGGAGAAAGACGACTACTGGTGGTGGTTGATGCAAAACGGCGATACCAACACCGCTCGCTTGATGCTGAGCGTGATGGACGACCCCACTTGGAAAGACGACATGGGCCGCCTGGCCAATGGCTTTATCGGTCGCCAGCAAAACGGAGCCTGGCACACCACCACCGCCAACTTGTGGGGCGGACTGGCGTTGGAGAAGTTCTCCAACAAGTTTGAAGCAGTGGCCGTCGCGGGCTCCACCAAAAGCGCATCCAGTACCGGGAACGCTGCGGTTGAATGGAGCAAAGTCGAACGCATCAAAACCACCGATGCCTCCGGCGCTGCGCACCAAACCACGTTTTTCGGTGCGCCTGCTTCACCCGGCAACTTGCGCAACAACGGCATGTTCTTGCCCTGGAAAAAAGAGGGCGGTAAAGACACGCTCACCGTCACCCACACGGGCGCTGGCAAACCGTGGCTCACCCTGCAATCGGTC
>JANNFW010000488.1:0-3319 GCA_031380235.1 Rhodoferax sp.
TGCCGTTGTTCTTGAAACCCTCGGGCGTGTGATGCGATTTGGCCGGGTTGAAATACGGGTTGGCATTTGCGCAACCGCCCAACACCAGCGTGACACACAGCAGCAAGGCCGCCTGAATGTGAGTATGAGTTTGAGTTCTGAAGCCGATCATTCAAAGAGTCCTGCTTGGGTGGTTTGCTTTTTTCGGAACCGACTAATTGTGTCAACCACTGGATCTGTGTGTTTGCAAACCGACAAGCGATCGACAAATTTGCGCTGTTACCTGCCAGGTTATCGACCGGCAGGGGTTTCTACGTATAATGGAAGGCTTTGTGACAATTCGCAACCAAAAAGTGATTGCAAAACCGCAAACCGCCCCAGGTCATCCGATGGATAACGCAAGCGATGAACAGGATCGGGAGACTTTCAAACCGCTGACGGCTCAAGAGGCCCAGGCGCTCAGAGAGCAAAACCCGCCCATTTCTCCTTGGCGCGTTTTAGCGGCGCAAAGCTTGATGGGTGCGGTGGTAGCGTTAGTCGCATGGTTGATGACGAATAAAGCCAGCTCAGGCTGGTCGGCCGGTTACGGCGCGTTGGCGGTGATCATTCCGGGTGCCGTTTTTGCGCGGGGGATGACCAGCCGATTGACATCGATCAATCCTGTGACTGCTATCGCAGGGGTTTTTGTGTGGGAAATGGTCAAGATTGCGTTGACGGTGGCAATGCTGATTGCCGCGCCAAGGTGGGTTGAAGGATTGAGTTGGCCGGCAATGCTGGTCAGTATGGTAGTGACAATGCAGGTTTATTGGGCGGCGCTTTGGCTGGCGCCCAAGAAACACTAGATTGATAATGTTTAACTGATAACGATTAACTGTTGGACAACCAAAAGATGGCCGCTGAAAAAGTACAGACCTCGGGTGAATACATCATTCATCACCTGACGCATCTGCAAAACGCCAAGCCCAAATCTGTCGTCGATTTTTCGGTCTTCAGTTTCGATTCGCTGTTTTTCTCCATCACACTCGGCATTCTGGGCTGCTGGGTGCTGTGGCTGGCAGCGCGCAAAGCAACCTCTGGCGTGCCAGGACGTTTCCAGGCCGCGGTTGAAATATTGGTCGAAATGGTCGACTCCCAGGCCAAGGGCATCGTGCATAACGCCGAGAGCCGCAAATTTGTCGCGCCGCTGGCCCTGACGATTTTTGTCTGGATCATCCTGATGAATTGCATGGATCTGCTGCCGGTCGATCTGCTGCCAGAGCTGTCAAAGTACTTCTACACACTGTTCGGCGGCGACCCGCATCACGCTTACCTGCGCGTCGTTCCCACGGCTGATTTGTCCATCACCATGGGGATGTCGGTGGCTGTTCTGCTGATCTGCCTGTTCTACAACATCAAGATCAAGGGTTTGGGCGGCTGGATTCACGAACTGTTCACGGCGCCTTTTGGCAACCACTGGGCCTTGTACCCGTTCAATTTCGCCATGCAAATCATTGAGTTCATCGCAAAAACCGTCTCGCACGGCATGCGACTCTTTGGCAACATGTATGCGGGCGAACTCATCTTTTTACTGATTGCCTTGATGGGCGGCGCCTGGTCGCTTTCGGCCACTGGCATTGGTCTTGCCATTGGCCACATCATTGCAGGCACCGTTTGGTCCATCTTTCATATTTTGATCATCGTCCTACAAGCCTTTGTGTTCATGATGCTGGCCCTGGTCTACCTGGGTCAGGCGCATGACAAGCACTAACGCCGATTAGCCCCGGCGCACCCTCGTTCTCGTTTCTTTTTTTCTCGTCAACCAAGTCCCTTAGGAGTAATCATGGAAGTTATTAGCTTTGTTGCACTGGCCGCCGGCCTCATCATCGGTCTGGGCGCAATGGGCGCCTGTATCGGCATCGGCATCATGGGCAGCAAATACCTTGAGTCGGCCGCACGTCAGCCCGAGCTGATGGGTGAGTTGCAGACCAAAATGTTCTTGCTGGTGGGCCTGATCGACGCATCATTCATTATTGGAACTGGCGTTGCGTTGTGGTTTGCCACAGCCAACCCATTCTTGGCCCAGTTGGCCAGCTTGACGAAGTAAGTTCGAAGTCCATTCATAACGTCATTCCTTCGGGCTTTGCGCCCTTGGGGAAAGGTGAAAAGTGAGCATTACTGGTACCTTAATTGTCCAGATGATCGTGTTCCTGATTTTGGTCGGGTTCACGATGAAGTACGTCTGGCCGCCAATTGCTGCCGCATTGGACGAGCGCGCCGCCAAAATTGGCGAAGGGCTCGCTGCTGCTGACAAGGCCAAACTCGAACTCTCCAGCGCCAACAAGCGCGTGGAAGACGAGCTGACCAAGTCGCGCAACGAGACCGCAGTGCGCCTGGCCGATGCTGAGCGCCGTGGTCAAGCTATCGTGGAGGAGGCCAAGGCCAAAGCCACGACCGAAGCCAACAAAATCATCGAAGCCGCCAAGGCCGAAGCTGATCAGCAGACCGTCAAAGCCCGTGAGGCCCTGCGCGAGCAGGTCGCTGCATTGGCCGTGAAAGGCGCTGAACAAATTCTGCGCAAGGAAGTCAACGCCGGCGTTCATGCCGATTTGTTGTCCCGCCTGAAGACCGAACTTTAAGAACGCGCCATGGCTGAAATTGCAACCATTGCCCGTCCTTACGCCGAAGCGCTGTACAAGGCCGTCAAGGCCAGCTCAGGTGCCGATGTGACGGACGCTTCCGCTTGGGTCGATGAGCTGGCTGCCATTGCGGGCAATCCGCAATTGCTGGCCTTTTCAGACAGCCCCAAAGCAACCACAGACCAAGTGATGGGCTTGATCACGGGCGTAGCCAAGACGGCGATGCCTGAGATGGCCAAGAACTTTCTGCGCACCTTGGTTGAAAACGGCCGCTTGAACGCTTTGCCCGAGATCGCAACGCAGTTTCGCGCGTTGAAAAACGCGCAGAGCGGATCGTCGGATGCCGTTGTTTACAGCGCCTTCCCGATTGCTGCGGATGCGCTGGCAGATGTCAAAAGTTCGCTTGAAAAACGCTTCGGCCGCAAACTCAATGTGTCGGTCGAATCGCAACCCGAGTTGATCGGCGGCATTCGCGTGGTGGTGGGTGACGAGGTGCTCGACACGTCGGTCAAAGCCCGTCTGGAACAAATGAAAGTGGCTCTGTCGGCTTGAGGCGTTCGCCTTTTGCCTTGCCCAGATCACTGGCCCGATTTTTGTTAAAAGTTATCTTAAAGAAGGATACGAGTCATGCAGCTCAATCCCGCAGAAATTTCTGAACTGATCAAAAGCCGCATTGAGGGCTTGGCCTCAAGCAGCGACATCCGCAACCAGGGCACCGTGGTGTC
>JANNFW010000490.1:0-2514 GCA_031380235.1 Rhodoferax sp.
CACGGCGATGTTCCAAAGCACCGCAGCAGGCCAGCCGACGCCGACCATCAGCAGCCAATGGATGCCCAGCGCCAGCAGCGTTGGCCCGCCCACCGCAAAACCCCAGGCCAGCCACGCATGGTGCACGCGGCCTGCATCAAAATTCTTGCTGCTCCAACGCAACCAGGTACGAATGGCAGCATGCACTGCGTTGCCACTGGCCAACGGGCGAGCCTGTTCAATCAAGAGGGCAAAAAGAATAGCTGTGAAGCTCATGCGCCAATCATACCGGGACGATGCGTACCAGCGCGGCGTTACCGGGACAGCGTTAACAGGACGGTGTTGGGAGCGATGCTTGCTAAGCCGACAGGAACCGGTAGAAATTCCGCAACATACCTGCCGTCGCACCCCAAATGAAACGCTGGGTGTCCAGGTCTTGATACGGCATGGAGAACCACTCGCGGCGCAGGCCATCGGCTTCAAAGGCATGACGGCGGTGGTTGGCCGGGTTCATCAGGAACTGCAAGGGCACTTCGAATACGGCATCCACTTCATGGTGATTGGGCGTAA
Source organism: Rhodoferax sp. (assembly GCA_031380235.1). Classification (GTDB taxonomy): domain Bacteria; phylum Pseudomonadota; class Gammaproteobacteria; order Burkholderiales; family Burkholderiaceae_C; genus JANYCG01. The sequence goes on from JANNFW010000490.1 coordinate 550, forward strand.
CGGTGAAACCTGGGTCCACCAGCGCAACCACGGGGGTGATGATGAAAGCACTGCCGGTTTTGTATTCCGACAGGTTGCCCAGCACGGTGACAAACTGAGCCTCTAGGCCCACCTCTTCCTGCGCCTCGCGAAGGGCGGTGGCGGCAGCGTTGGCATCGTCCGCATCCGCCTTGCCGCCGGGGAAGGCGATTTGGCCGGAATGGGTCGACAAGTGCGCGGTGCGCTGGGTCAACAGCACCATCGGCTGCTCTCGCATGATGATAGGCACCAGCACGGACGCATGCATGGTGGGACGGTCAGCATATTTCATCTCCGTCAGCAGCTCAGGTGTCCACACGGGCGGTTGCGCGAAGCGCTTGCGCAAGGCATCGGCGTGAAGCTGGTCTGGCGACACCGCCGCTAAATGCGAATCCACGCCGATAACTGCTACGGTGCGCGGATCAAAATTCGGCAGTTTTGACAAGGGCACGAATGGCGTAAGAGGCTTGGGCGTTGGGACAGCGGACACAGGAATCGAAACTCAGGTTGAAACAAAGACGTTAACTTCGAGTATTGGAATACCAGAATGCAAAAAGCCGCCACAAGTAATCCCTGTAGCGGCTTTCATGACCAGCAGACTGCTTATTCGGCGGCTTTAGTCAACAGTCTTCTTGGCGGGCAGCTTTTCTTTGATACGCGCCGACTTGCCGCTGCGATCACGCAGGTAGTACAACTTGGCGCGGCGCACATCACCACGGCGCTTGACTTCAATACCAGCGATTAGCGGGCTGTAGGTCTGAAACGTACGCTCCACGCCTTCGCCGCTGGATATCTTGCGCACGATGAAACCGCTGTTGAGGCCGCGATTGCGCTTGGCAATCACCACGCCTTCGTAAGCCTGTACGCGCTTACGGGTGCCTTCAACCACGCTCACGCTCACGATGACGGTGTCGCCAGGCGAGAATTCGGGGATTTTTTTGCCGAGACGAGCAATTTCTTCTTGCTCAAGGGTTTGAATCAGATTCATGATTTTCCAATGTGATCTTGCGCGCGCCAGTGTCGGGATGACATTAAGGGCTCGTTCATTAATTGACTGGCAATTGATACAGGAGCGGCCGGGCAGAGGATCGGTTAGCCTTCTATTATAACCTGATTGAGCACGGCTTCATCCTGCGCACTCAAGCGCCCTGCCCGCCGTGCGTGCTCGATCAAGTCTGGGCGCATTGATGCCGTCAGCCACAGCCGCTGATCACGGCGCCAGCGCTCAATCTGAACATGGTGGCCCGACAGCAGGGTCTCGGGCACCTGCTTGCCGCGCCAATCTTCGGGGCGGGTGTAATGCGGACAATCCAGCAAGCCATCCAGCGCGGGGTTGAAGCTGTCTTGGGCGTGGCTGGCCTCATCGCCCAGCACGCCGGGTTGAAGGCGTGCCACCGCGTCAAGCAGTGCCATCGCAGCGATTTCGCCGCCTGACAGCACAAAGTCACCCAGGCTAATTTGCTCGTCCACAAACTCGTCAATGAAGCGCTGGTCAACGCCCTCATAGCGTCCGCAGATCAATATCGCACCGGTGCTGGCCGACCATCGCTCCACGGCAGCGTGATTCAACGGCTTGCCAATGGGCGAGAACAGAACCACCGGTGCGCCATCATTTCGCGCTGCGCGAATACTCTGAACGCATTGGGCCAAAGGCTCCGCCATCATCACCATGCCGGGGCCGCCACCGTAGGCTCGGTCATCGACACGGCGGTAATTCCCCAGCGCGAAATCTCGTGGGTTGCTTAAGTTCACCTGAACCTGGCTCGACTCAAACGCACGCCGCGTGATGCCACTGGTCAACAGCGGCGCGAACAGCTCTGGGAACAGGGTGACGATGTCGAACCGCATCGGAAGTAAGCGCTCTGTGGGTAATCAGTAATCGGCTTGCCAGTCCACCGTGATCACGCGCTTGGGCAAATCAACATCATCAACGTAAGCGGCCACAAA
>JANNFW010000494.1:0-1551 GCA_031380235.1 Rhodoferax sp.
TTAAATACAGCACCTCTGTGATGCAAACGCCCGCATTGCCAACGAGCGAGCGCCCGGGCTCAATCATCAAATGCCGTTGGCCAAAACCGCGCGCGTCTAATTTAGCCAGAAGCTGTTGCCAAAGATCATCAGCAGCTGGCGGTTCTTTGCCTTCATAGTTAATGCCTAAGCCGCCGCCAAAATCAATGTGCGCAATCGGTATGCCCGCCGCTTCAATGCTGGCCACCAGGTCCAGTATCCGGTCCATGGCATCCAGGTAGGGCGTTTCATCTGTGATTTGCGAGCCGATATGGCAGTCAATACCAACGACCTCAAGGCCTTCAAGCGATGCCGCATGTTGGTAAGTGCGCAGCGCGTCTTCATGAGCCACGCCAAACTTGTTGTCTTTCAGGCCGGTTGAAATGTAAGGGTGCGTTTTTGGGTCCACGTTTGGGTTGACGCGAATGCTCACGGGGGCCTGTTTTCCGAGAGAGAGCGCCACATGATTGAGCACCTCGAGTTCCTGCTCGCTCTCGACATTGAAGCAGCCAATGCCCGCTTCAAGAGCCCGGCGCATCTCGGTACGGGTTTTGCCCACACCTGAAAAAATTATTTTGGCAGGCACCGCACCTGCCACCAGCACACGCTCCAGCTCACCGCCCGACACAATGTCAAAACCGCAACCGGCCTTGGCAAACACCTGAATTACGCCCAGTGCCGGGTTGGCCTTCATGGCGTAGCAAATTTGAATGTTGCGCCCGGCAAAGCCGCGCTGGTAGGCGGCCAGCGCCGCCACCATCGACGCTTTTGAGTAGACAAATAGGGGTGTTCCAAACTGCGCAGCCAAGTCGTGCAGCGCAACATCCTCGACATGAAGCGATCCGTTCTTGTAGTGAAAATGGGGCTGGCCGGGCAGGAAAGGAGGAGTCATTGAGGCGCTAACGGTGAAGAGGAGGGTGACACGGGCGAGGTGGGGGCTGGTGCGTTGCGCGTACCAGGGCGAAGGGTTTCAGGCAGCGTCGCGCGGTTGGCGGCGGCCGACTCGGTCGGTATAAACAGAGGGCCTTGCTGGCCGCAAGCGCTCAGTGCGCAGATCGACACGACCGCACCGACGCAGGGGGAGATCGCGCGGATTAAACTTCGAGATTGAACTTTGCGAATGGTGGACAACATGCTGAAATTGTAATGACAGACCCTGAATTCATGACCCGCGCGGAAAGCCTGCTCAAAGCGGTGGAGGCGGGCTGTGACCGCATCAACGACGAGACGGATGCCGATATTGACAACCAGCGCACTGGCGGCATGATCACGCTGGTGTTTGCGAACCGCAGCCAGATCGTCATCAACCTGCAAAAGCCGCTGCATGAGGTGTGGCTGGCCGCCAAATCGGGCGGTTATCACTACAAATTTGATGGCACGCAGTGGCTGGATACCAAAGGGCAGGGCGAGTTTTTTGCCAGCCTATCACGCTACGCCAGCGAGCAGTCCGCCCAACCGCTGGGCTTCGTCGCGTAAGCGGCAACGCAAACTTCAGTTTTTAAACAAATCCAGAATCTGCGTTTTCTCCTCGAC
>JANNFW010000520.1:0-3113 GCA_031380235.1 Rhodoferax sp.
CGCCGTGCGCCAAGCTGCGCTTGAATAACAATAGCGGTATGACTACGCATCCAACTCAAAACATCACATTCATTGGCGGCGGCAACATGGCCAGCGCCCTCATCAGCGGCCTGCTGGCCCGGGGTGTGAACGCTGCGCAAATTGACGTGGTTGAGCCGTTTGAAGAAGCACGGCAAAAACTGCAAACCAGCTTTGGGATCGACGCACTGGCATCGCCCAGCCCCGCGTTGCAGCGCGCCCATCTCATTGTGTGGGCGGTCAAGCCCCAAACCTTCAAAGACGCAGCGCAGCAATCCAGAAGCCACACCACAAAAGCCCTTCACCTGAGCGTGGCCGCAGGCATCACCAGCAGCAGCATCGCCCGCTGGCTGGGCAGCGAGCGCATCGTGCGCGCCATGCCCAACACGCCCGCTCTCATTGGCAAAGGCATCACCGCCCTGTACGCACGCGCAGGGGTGAGCGCAGCCGACCGCACCTTGATTGATCAAGTCATCGCCACCACGGGGGAGTTGCTGTGGTTAACTGACGAAGCCCAGCTAGACGGCGTAACCGCACTCTCCGGTTCCGGCCCCGCCTACATGTTCTATTTCATGGAAGCCATGACCGAAGCCGGCCAGCAAATGGGCCTGCCGCGCGATCAGGCCTACAAGCTGGCAGTCGCCACCTTCATCGGCGCAGGCGAACTGGCCCGCGCGTCACCTGAGCCACCCGAGGTGCTGCGCCAACGCGTCACATCCAAAGGTGGCACCACCCACGCCGCCATCACGTCGATGGATCACAGCAATGTCAAGAACCTCTTCATGCAAGCCCTGCACGCGGCGCAGATTCGGGCGCGGGAGATGGGGGAGGAGTTTGGTGTGTGACCTGTCGTTTCGTTGGACACCCAGCCCGGCGACAGCGCAATGTGCTGCGGTTTTGGCGTAGAAGCACGCGAGGAGTGAAAATGTGTGCGACACGGTACACCGGAAACGCTAACTGTCACTAGACCTCTTAACGTTACGATCACTATATCCACCCACTAAGGTTTTAATGACCCCACCAGACACGTACGCACGAGAAATTTTTAGTGCTGCTACTCCAGTACTTCAGATTCACTCTATCGGCGGCTCCAGATGGAAGAGAAATGTCGAAAAAGGTGCACGCATCGGCCCATGGCTACAAGCCAAATTTGATGTGTTGGACAGAAAAGTGTGGGTCGCCAAAGTTCCATGTCTTTATTTGGTCGCAGGAAGTGACAATCTCATTCGCTACGTTGGAATTTCTCGGAATCGGATGAAGGATCGTTGGCGCGTGTCACCTGCGCTGGACGCTGAAACAATGATCCGATTGCCAGAGAATCAACTGTTCCATAGTCAGTGCTGGAAGCACATCGAACGAGAGACTGAATCGAATGCAGCGGCTACTTTCTCCGTACGGTGCATCACGTCTGTGAAGCTTCTGCCGCTGCTTGAACGTCTTGGCCCGCCGCTTTCTGCCTTTGCCGCACTCAGTGGTGATGGGGAGGGCATTGTTGCAGGAGTGGAAAGGTGGTTGTGCAATCATAAGAGTTCTCGCCTCGTGTCTTGGAACGTGGCAATGACAACACAATGAAGGTTTACCCTTCGATGCACCGAGCAATCCGCCCACCACGGCGGCAGCGCAATGTGACTGGGCTTTGGCGCGAAATGCGCGTGGAAGGAGTCTATCGGTCATCTCAAAAAATGAGCGACCACCGCGTCGCATGCATTTTTCGATTCGCGCGTGCTTTTGCGCCAAAACCGCAGCACATTGCGCTGTCGCAGCGCTGGGCGGGCGACCTCAGTTAACTTGCTGCATACTTGAGGCCGTCAAGTCGCAAAAGAGGTGGACATATGGGAAGCGTGAAGTCGATTGAGATTGCCGTGGAATCACTGCCACCTACGGAGCTTGCGGAGTTTCGGCGCTGGTTTGCGGAGTTTGATGGCAGCGCCTGGGATACGCAGATTGAGCAGGATGCGGCATCTGGCAAGCTCGATCTGTTGGCTGCGGAGGCACTTGCCGACTATCGTGCAGGTTCTACGAGACAGCTTTGACGCTCAAGCACACGGCATCGAAGCGGTTTTGGCAGTGCCTTGACGCATTGCCGCCTGAAATTCAAAGCGTAGCCCATCGAAACATCGGGCAACTTAAGGCCGATTCAACTCACCCATCTCTGCACTTCAAGACTGTTGGAAAGGGTCGATTTCACAGCGTCCGAGTCGGTCTGTACTACCGTGCGCTCGGCTTGCCCGTTTCTGGCGGCATCCATTGGTTCTGGGTCGGAACGCATGGCGAATATGACAAGCTGATTGGCTGATAGGTAAGCTGCACAAAGCTGTATCAAGTCATCTTGAGCGCCCGCGGCGCAGGGCGCGCGAGTCGCCAATCTCGCAATCCGGTAACTATATTCTGCATAAATTGCTATAATATATAGCTATTTATGCAATTTGCACGAGGGCTAGAGGCCTATTTAATTCATAATTTGATGAAATTTGCTGCTTTTAATGCCAAATAAACCCATATTGGGTATATTAGAGCTCAAAATCGCCTTTTGCAGAAATCTCCATCCACGTCACGCCGGGCTGCTTCTCAACGACGATTCGCCCTTCGCCCAGGTGATAGGTCAACTGACATAGCGCTCGGGGGTTGGACAGCACGGCGGGGTTCAAGATGGCGTAGTTCTCGCCACCTTTTTGGCGCGAAGACGCGGTGACCAGGCCTGGATGGCCCTCGCGGTGCAGTCGTGCACCGATCTGCTGGGTATCGCGGTAATCGGTCTTGTGGACGAGTTTTGGGAAATGCTCGATCAGCGGACGAACGTCGAGCAGGGCTGCGTCGCAGGCGACTGTGAAGAGCTTGCGCTCAGCCGTCACGCGCTCGCGCTCGAACCCTGCGTCTGCAAGTAAGCCGTTGACCCAGTGGTGTGCGGTCTCAAAAACCGTGGTTTCTATTGTGCCGCAGCCGTACCAGATGCCAAAGGATCCGTCTGAAAAGCGGCTGGCTTGCCAATGCTTGAACGGCCAGCCGATGGCGTTGAACCAGATGGCGTCTTCAAACGGGCGGTCAATGATCGGCGTGCGGGATCGGTACGGCGGGGGTTTGACTTCGTCCTCGAC
>JANNFW010000547.1:0-2304 GCA_031380235.1 Rhodoferax sp.
CAGACTCAGATCAATCGCGTCGGTCATGGTTTCTCCCGTGGGTGGTGCAATGGACGCTGCAATGGGGCTGCATTGGAAAATAAAGCACGCGCCTCAGCGGCTTGTTATGTTTACCGAAACTGTCGCACCTCAAATAAGCAGTCGGTGCGAAGACTGTTACAAGTATGTCAGATTTTGAGCGCTCACCGTGCGTCTCTGGCACCGCACCTCCCGCTTTTTACAAAAATGCAAATTAGTATTTCAAACCCACCTTAAGTCCCTTCTGGAGACCCCCACCATGAATCTCTATACCAAACTCCAGCAACGCGCGGCAGACGGCAAGCCGGTGCGCATCGGCCTGATCGGTGCGGGCAAATTCGGCTCGATGTACCTGGCGCAAATTCCGCGCACACCCGGCGTGCATCTGGTCGCGATTGCGGATTTGTCGCCCGACGCGGCGCGTATCAATCTTGCACGTGTGGGTTGGAAGCCGGAATTGACGCAGGCGAAATCTGCACAAAACGCGATTCAAACCGGCGCGACGTGGATCACCGAGGACTGGCAGGCGCTGGTCACGCATCCGCAAATCGACATCGTGGTTGAGTGCACCGGCAACCCCATCGCCGCCGTCGAGCATTGCCTGCTGGCGTTCAAACACGGCAAGCATGTGGTCAACGTGACGGTGGAGGCGGATGCCTTCTGCGGCCCCCTGCTGGCACGCAAGGCGGCTGATGCCGGCGTGATTTATTCGCTGGCCTTTGGCGACCAGCCCGCGCTGATTTGTGATTTGGTGGACTGGGCACGCACCTGCGGCTTCCCGGTGGTGGCGGCGGGCCGTGGCCACAAATGGCTGCCGCACTTTTGCGAATCAACACCCGACACGGTGTGGGGCAACTACGGCCTCACGCCCGAGCAAGCCGAGCGCGGTGGGCTCAACCCCAAGATGTTCAACAGCTTTCTGGATGGCTCGAAGCCGAGCATCGAGAGCACCGCGGTCGCCAACGCCACCGGCCTGACGGTACCGAGCAACGGCCTGCTGTACCCACCGGCCAGTGTTGAAGATATTCCGTTCGTCACACGCCCCATCAGCGAGGGCGGCGTGCTGGAGCGCAAAGGCATGGTCGAGGTGATCTCGTCGTTAGAAGCCAATGGCCGCAAAATCCCGTATGACATCCGCATGGGCGTGTGGGTGACGGTCGAGGGCGAGACCGAGTACATCCGCAACTGCTTTGAAGAATACAACGCCCACACCGACCCCAGTGGCCGCTACTTCACGCTGTACAAACGCTGGCATTTGATCGGGCTGGAGGTGGGCGTGTCCGTCGCCAGCGTCGCCCTGCGCGGTGAGCCGACCGGTGTCGCCACCTGCTGGAATGCCGACGTTGTGGCCACCGCGAAGAAGGATTTGAAACCTGGCGACATGCTTGACGGCGAAGGCGGCTACACCGTCTGGGGCAAGCTGCTGCCATCTGACACCTCGTTGAAGATGGGTGGGCTACCGCTCGGCTTGGCGCATCAAGTCAAAGTGATTCGCCCGGTCAAAAAAGGCCAGAGTTTGAGCTGGGCCGATGTGGCGATGGATACCGCCACCGATGCCTACAAGGTGCGACGGGAGATGGAGGCGATGTTTGCGCCAGCAGTGCCGCTGAAAAAGGCCGCATGACATTTGTTGGGGTACAGAGAAACGCTATTATTTATATAGCTGTTTATGCATGATATGCGAGAGCTACAGGCCAATTTTGTTCAGTAATTGTTGGAAACTGCCAATTTGACCAAGCGTTTGATAATTATTACCACATTTGTGGTAAATTACATCCCCCTGTAGCTTTTGACTTCATCATCATCATGCCCAAACGCAAGTCCTCGCCTGATTCTGGCCGATCAACTTCGGCGCTGACAACTCAGGCCGCGCTTGCGCGCTTGCGGGCAGCAGGTTTTCAGGTGACTGAAGCGAGTCATACCCTAAGCCTGGGTAAACCCATTACTTTTACACCGCTGCCAGACAGCAAAGCCATGAGCGAACTGGTGCTTGACATGCGCGGGCCGGGATCTCCCGCTTTAAAAAGCAAATGAATACGGCGGCAAAAGTACTGGGCATCGCCGTGTTTTCTGGCTGAGCGCTTGGCGGCAAGTCAATCGGTTAGAAATCAGAATAACAACTCACCGCACCATCGCAGCGCGATAAGCTGCTTCAACCGCCCGAAGCACCGTCGCGTGCAGAGTCCCCAGCTTTGGGTTATTTCCGTGACGGCTTTTGGGGGGTGCTTTGAAGTAGCGGTCAGACCACGGCAACTCAACGATGGCTTTGAGATCAAACTTGGTGTC
>JANNFW010000557.1:0-2030 GCA_031380235.1 Rhodoferax sp.
ATTGAGCGTGCGTTCGAAGGCCTGCGCGGTGCAGACGGTTTTGCGCTGCTGGATTTGGACGAAGCCCAGCATGTGCGCAACTTGGGTTGGCGCGGCCCCATCCTATTGTTAGAAGGCGTGTTTGAACTGCGCGATCTGGAGTTGTGCTCGCGGCTTGACCTGTGGCACACGGTGCATTGCAGTGAGCAGATTGACATGCTGGCCGCTCACAAAACCAATGTGCCGCAACGCGTGTTTTTGAAGATGAACTCTGGCATGAACCGCCTGGGCTTGCCACCTGAGCGCTACCGTGCCGCGTGGACACGCCTGAACGCGTTGCCGCAGGTTGACGAAATTTCCCTGATGACCCATTTCAGCGACGCGGATGGCCCCAAAGGCATCGCTGCGCAGATGGCACGCTTCGACGCCGCCACGCTTGACCTGCCCGGCGAGCGTGCATTGAGCAACAGTGCCGCCACACTGCGCCACCCGGCACAAGCCTCCGACTGGATTCGCCCTGGTATCTCACTCTACGGCAGCGCACCAGATTTCCCCGAGCACAGCGCCGCTCATTGGGGCCTGCTCCCTGCGATGACGCTGACCTCCAAAATCATCGGCATCCAAGATTTGCAGCCCGGCGACACCGTCGGCTACGGCTCCAGCTTCACCGCCACCGCCCCCATGCGTATCGGCATCGTCGCCTGCGGCTACGCAGACGGCTACCCGCGCCATTGCGGCACAGGCACGCCCGTGCTCGTGAACGGCGTGCGCACCCGCATGGTCGGGCGCGTCAGCATGGACATGATCACAGTGGACTTAGACCCTGTACCCAAAGCAGGCTTCGGCAGCGAAGTCACCCTGTGGGGCCGAGCCAGTTCAGGTGCCGTGCTGCCGATTGACGAAGTGGCGCAAGCCGGTGGCACCGTGGGGTATGAGCTGATGTGTGCGCTGGCGTTGCGGGTGCCGGTGGTGACCTAATTTCCAACTCGCCTTGCGACTAAGCGCCGCACGCCACGACGAAACTGACGACGGTGGCGCAAGAGCCGCCGATGTTGAGCGTCTGGATTCGTTGGGCTCCTTCGATCTGGCAATCGCCCGCAGCACCAGTCACCTGTTTTGCGGCGTCAAACAGCATGCGCGCACCAGTGGCACCGACCGGGTGGCCGCAGCCGATCAAGCCGCCGCTCATGTTGACGGGGCAGCGGCCACCGGCTTCGATGCTGCCATCTTCCACCGCTTGCCAGCTTTGGCCCGGTGCCGTCAAACCCAAATGATCAATCGCCATGTACTCGGTGGTGGTGAAGCAGTCGTGCGTCTCCACGCCGTGCATCGCTTCGATACCTGAGACATTCGCACGGCCCCAAGCGTCTTCAATCGTTTGGCGAACATGCGGGAAGATGTATTTCTCGCGCTGGCTGCGCAACAGCTTATCTTTGAATTTAAGGCCTGCGTTACGATGACCCCAGCCCGCGATATGGGGCAATTTTTCGATAGACGTACCCGTGCGCCGCGCATGTTCCTGTGCGAACTTGGCAGATGACAACACCACCGCGCAGGCCCCGTCGGTAATCTGCCCACAGTCCTGGCGGCGCGTGCCGGGCTCGATCACGGGGTTGGCCTCATGGTCATCGGTGAAGCTTAAGGCATCAAAATTCCATTGGCGGGTTTGCGCCAGCGGGTTGCGTTTGGCGTTGGCATAGTTCAGCTCGGCAATGCGATTCAAGTGCTTGCGATCCAGCCCGTAGCGGCGCTCGTACTCCTGTGCCAAGAGGCCAAACGCCGCCGGCCACATGAATTTGCAATCGATGTCTTCATGGCCTTGCCACGCAGCCGAGTTCTGGTTTTGCGAGGCCACATCGCCTGGCAGGTTTTTAAACTCTTCCACACCCAGCACCAGTACGCAGTCGTAGCGCCCGGCCTCGATTTCGGCCATCGCCGTCAGCACGGCGAGCGAAGATGAGGCACAGGCGCCCTCATGGCGCATGGCGGGCACGCCCCACAGATCGGGCACCACCTGGGCCACCATCGAGCCCAGGTGTGCCTGCTGGCGT
>JANNFW010000564.1:0-3375 GCA_031380235.1 Rhodoferax sp.
AGTGTTGATGTCTGACATCACCGCGCGCAAATGGTCCGAAGCGCAAATCCAGGAGACCGAAGCCCGCTGGAAGCTGGCGCTGGAGAGCACTGGCGACGGCGTGTGGGACTGGCACATCCAGGATGATGTCGAATACTACTCAACCCGCTACAAGGAGATGTACGGCTACGGGGAGGACAAGGTGTGGCAACGCAGCGATGACTATGCCGACCTGGTTCACCCCGAAGACAAGGCGCAGATGATTCGCGACCAGCAGGCGCATTTTGACGGAAGAACAACCAACTACGTCAACGAGCACCGCGTGCGCTGCAGGGACGGCAGCTGGAAATGGATTCTGTCGCGCGGCACAGTGATCAGCCGCGACACACAGGGCAAGCCGCTGCGCATGCTGGGCACCCACACCGACATCAGCAAGCGCAAAGAGACTGACGCCCTGATCTGGCACCAGGCCAATTTTGATGCGCTGACCGGCCTGCCCAACCGGCGCATGCTGCGAGAGCGCCTGGAAGCCGAAATGCAGCTATGCAAGGACAGCGATCAGCGCATGGCGGTGCTGTTCATTGACCTGGATCACTTCAAGGAAGTCAACGATGCCTTGGGCCACGCCAAAGGTGACGAGCTGCTGGTGGAGGCCGGGCGGCGCATCCGCGAGCGCCTGCGCGATGGTGACACCGTGGCGCGTATGGGGGGTGACGAGTTCACGGTGCTGTTGACCAATATCAGCGACAACGCGCGCACGCAGCGTATCGTGGAAGGCATATTGGGTGCGATGACCATGGCCTTCCAGCTCGGTGATGATCAGGTGTTTGTATCGGCCAGCATCGGCATCACCCGTTTTCCTGATGATGCGCTCGAGGTTGAGAGCCTGCTTAAAAATGCCGATCAGGCGCTGTACGTGGCCAAGGGCGCCGGGCGCAACCGCCTGAGCTTTTTCACGCCGGCGCTCAAAGAAGCCGCGCTGGTGCGCGCGCGCCTCACCTACGACCTGCGAGCCGGGTTGGCCCACCAGCAATTCCTGATGGTCTATCAGCCCATCATCAACCTGGTGACGGGTGTGGTGCACAAGGCCGAGGCGCTGATGCGTTGGCAGCATCCGGCGCGCGGGCTGATCAGCCCGGTCGAATTCATCCCGATTGCCGAGGCCAGTGGCCTGATCATTGATATTGGCGACTGGGCGTTTCGCGAAGTGGCACAGCAGACGCGCCGCTGGCGCGACTCGGTGTACCCGGACTTTCAGGTCAGCGTCAATAAATCACCTGCCCAGTTCCACCATGACGGCGGCTCCAATCAGGCCTGGCTTGAACACATGGAGGCGCTGGGTTTGCCGGGTGAATCCATCGTGGTAGAGATCACCGAAGGCCTGCTGTTGGAGGCCAGCCCCAGCGTCAACCGCCAGTTGTTGGAGATGCGTGATGCGGGCATCCAGGTGTCGCTGGACGACTTTGGTACCGGCTATTCATCGCTGTCATACCTGCAAAAGTTCGATATCGACTACATCAAGATCGACCAGTCTTTCATCCGCAATTTGAAGCCCGCCTCTAAAGAACTGGCGCTGTGCAAGGCCATGATCGTGATGGCGCACGAGCTCGGCATCAAGGTGATCGCCGAAGGCATTGAAACCGAAGAGCAGCGTGACCTGCTGGTGGCCGCTGGCTGCGACAGCGGGCAAGGCTACTTGTTTGCCCGGCCCATGATTGCGGCTGATTTTGATGTCTATTTGGCGCAGCGCAGAGTCCCATGAAATCAATGACTTCCACCAGTCCACAGGTTCGCGTCCTCGAAGAAAAACTGCTGTCCGACAACTGGTACACGTTAAAGACAACACGCTTCGAATTGCAGCGACGCGACGGTACTTGGCAGTCTCAAAATCGCGAAACCTATGACCGGGGCAATGGGGCCACCATCCTGCTGTACAACCGCAGCCAAAAGACAGTGATCTTGACGCGGCAGTTTCGCTTTCCGGCGTATGTGAACCCGCGCTCGGACGGGTCATCCAATGGCATGAAAAGAGGCATGATGGTGGAGGCCTGCGCTGGGCTTTTGGATCTGGACGACCCCATCACCTGCATCCGCCGCGAGACCGAAGAAGAAACCGGCTATGTCATCAAAGAGGTGCGCAAAGTGTTTGAGGCCTACATGAGCCCAGGCTCCGTCACCGAGCGGCTGTTCTTCTTTGTCGGCGAGTATTCATCTGCCGACAAAGTCTCTGAAGGTGGTGGTCATGCGCATGAAGGGGAAGACATTGCCGTGCTGGAATTGACGCTGGACGAGGCCCTGGCCCAGGTCGCTGCGGGCACAATTTGCGATGCCAAAACCATCATGCTGCTGCAATATGCCAAGCTACACGGTTTGATGGGCTGAAGGACTACTGGAAAGCCACTTCGGCGAAGCTTCGCAGCTTGCGGCTGTGCAACTGTTTCGCTCCCTGACCACGCAGCAGCTCCACCGCGCGAATGCCGATACGCAAGTGCTGGTCCACCCGTTCGCGGTAAAAATGATTCGCCATGCCCGGCAGTTTGATCTCGCCGTGCAGGGGCTTGTCGCTCACACACAGTAAGGTTCCATACGGCACGCGAAAGCGAAACCCGTTGGCGGCAATCGTCGCACTCTCCATGTCCAGCGCCACGGCGCGGCTCTGGCTGAAGCGGCGTTGCGGACCATTGTCGGGCAGCAGCTCCCAGTTGCGGTTGTCGGTACTGGCGACGGTACCCGTGCGCATGATGCGTTTGAGCTCCAGGCCACTCATCTGCGTTACGTCTTTCACCGCATCTTCCAGCGCCACCTGCACCTCGGCCAGCGCTGGAATGGGCACCCACAGCGGCAACTCTTCGTCCAGCACATGGTCTTCACGCACATAGCCGTGGGCCAGCACGTAGTCGCCTAACTGCTGGTTGTTGCGCAGGCCCGCGCAGTGGCCCAGCATGATCCACGCGTGCGGGCGCAGCACGGCGATGTGGTCGGTGATGGTTTTGGCGTTGGCCGGGCCGACACCAATGTTGACCATCGTGATGCCGCTGTTGTCGGCGCGCACCAGGTGGTAGCCTGGCATTTGCGGCAGGCGTGGTGGCTCTCTGCCCAGCTCGTCGCCCGCCTGCACCACGGTGCCAACCCGCCGCGTTATCACGTTGCCAGGCTCTACAAATGCGATGTATTCGCTGGCCGCATCATTCATCGCCTCGTGCCCCATCCGCACGAACTCGTCAATGTAAAACTGGTAATTGGTAAACAGCACAAAGTTCTGAAAATGTTCAGGTGCCGTCCCGGTGTAATGCCGCAGGCGGTGCAGCGAGTAGTCCACCCGTGGCGCGGTGAAGAGCGACAGCGGCTGCGCGTCGCCAGGGCGGCTGATGTAGGTGCCATTGGCGATGCCGTCGT
>JANNFW010000569.1:0-3177 GCA_031380235.1 Rhodoferax sp.
TGGCCGCCAGTGCCAGCGCTACGCCCAGCGACGCCCCCGAGGCGCTGCCCAGCAAATACGGGTCAGCCAGCGGATTGCGAAACAGCCCCTGTGCCACGGCCCCTGCCAGCCCCAACAACGCCCCTGCCACCCACGCGCCCAGCGTGCGCGGCACACGAATCTCCCATACTATCTGGCGCGCCATGGCGTATTGGGCTGGGTCTTGCTGCGGGGTGAGCAAAGGGCCGATGAGATTCTCAAAACCAGCGCTGCCCACGCACACGCCTAACCCCAACAGCGCGATGCCGCTGGCCAGCATGGCCCACACCAGAAAAGATGCGCGGCGCAGGTTCAAGGTTTCACCTCGCGTGCGAAGCCTGCGGCTGTGCTTTGGGGTGCCTTGTCGAGCAGGCACTGCGCCATCAGCCGCGCGCCCTCGGCCATGCGCGGCCCAGGGCGTACCAGTGCATTGGATTGCTCGGCAGGAAACTCACACACGCGTTTCTCGCGCAGCGCGCGAATGCTATGCCAGCCAGGGCGTTCGGCCAGCCCATCGGCACTGCGCTGGCCCACCATGATGAGATCCGGGTTGGCGCGCACGATGAACTCAGGGTTGAGTTTAGGGAATGGCCCCAGCTTCGCAGGCACGATATTTTTCACACCCAGCCGGGTCAGCGTCTCACCGATGAACGACGACTCTCCCGCCGCATAAGGCCCCTGGTTCACTTCAAAATAAACCCGTGTGTTGCGCACCTGCTCGGGCAAGGACTGCGCCGCTGCCGATACCCCCGCGTCAATCGCGCGCCAGATGCGCTGTGCATCCGCCACGTCCAGCACCTGCCCCAGCTTGAGCAACACGCGCTGCACGTCTGCGTGGGTTTTAGGCTCAAGCGCCACCACCTTGATGCCCAGCACCACCAGGCGTTCGCCCACACGGGACGATACGGCCATCAGCACCACATCAGGCCGCAACGCCACGATGGCTTCAATGTTGGGATCCATACCGCTACCGACCTTCGGCAGTGCCTTCACCTCTGCAGGGTAGTCAGAATAACGGTCCACGCCCACCAGGCCCGCGCAGTGGCCCAGCTCGCACACCGTTTCTGTGAGGGACGGCAGCAGGCTGACGATGCGCTGTGGCCTTTTGTCAAAGCTCACGGTGACGCCGCGATCATCAGTGACTTGCAAGGCTTGCGCAGGGCTTAAACCCAGCAAGACCATCGCAGCGACAAGCAGTGCTGGGGCAGTTTTCACAGCGTAGCTTTCAATGTAAGCGGCAAACCTGCCACCATCAATGTGACGCGCTGGCATGCCTGCGCCACGGCCTGATTGAGCCGTCCCAAAGCATCGACAAAAGTGCGCACTTCAACACCCAGCGGAATTACCCCCAACCCGATCTCGTTGCCCACCAGCACGACCGGGCCGCGTGCGGCCTCAATCGCCTTTAAAAACGGCGTGATGAAGCCAGCTTCCAAGGCGGCGAACGACTTTCGTTCCGCAATCTTTTCATCGACGGGCATGAGCAGGTTGGTCAACCACAGCGTGAGGCAATCAACCACCACCAGCGTATTGGCATGGCTGTGACGTTGAATGGCCTCGGCAAGTTTCATGGGCTCCTCAACCGTGGTCATGCTGGGCACGCGCAGGGCACGGTCTGATCGGTGGCGGGCAATGCGCGCGCGCATCTCATCGTCCCACGGTTGGGCCGTGGCGATCAACACGGCTTGGTGTTGGGGCGATGCAAGCAGCCAGTCGCGCGCCAGCGTCTCGGCCCGGCGCGACTTGCCGCTTTTCTGGCCACCCAGAATCAGCTCGCTAGTTGCTACATCGACCATGCCAACGACACGAACAGATTGCGCCCCGGCGTCGAGTACGTGTTGGCCAGTGAGTACTGCGCGTCGGTCGCGTTGTTCAGGCGCGCCAGCAGCGATACGTCTTTGCGAATGCGCCAGTCCACGCCCAGGTTCAAGAGGCCGTAGCTTGGCAGCACGTCGCGCCCGTTGAAAGCAAGGTTGTTGTCCTCCCGGTCGCTCGACAGCTTCAACTCGCCGAAAACATTGATGTCGTTGAAGCGATGGCTGACCCGCGCGTTAAGCACGTTCTGGGCAACGCGCACCAGGCGTTGATCGTTCGACGCAGCAAAGCTGGAGAAAGACCGTGGGTCGGCGTAGTCATACGACACAGCGTAGCTTGTGGCGCCTACCTGCGTGGCCGCACTCAGCGTCACGCCACGCAGCACGGCGAGCGCGCTTTGCACGTTGTTGCTAGGGTTGATAAAGCCCTGAATGTCGTTGTGATAGACCACCGCGCCCAGGTTCAGGCTGCCCTGGCTGTAGCGCAGGCCAATCTCCTCGCCTCTGTTGCGTTGCGGCGTGAGGGCCGCATTGCCGAAGTTGGGAAAGTACAACTGGTTGAACGATGGTGCCTGAAAGCTGGTGCCGATGCTGGCCACAGCGCGCAAACTGTTGGTGAGCCGGTAGCCGCCCGACAGCGCCCAGTTGGTAAAGCTGCCAAACTGCGAGTTGTCATCGTTGCGCAGCACGGCCAGTGCATTCCAGTTGGCACGGTTCAGCGCATACGACACCAAAGCGCTTCGAATATCGCGGCTGCTGACGGTGTAGGCGGTGGAGCTGTCCACCGCCTCGGAGCGGTTCTCCAGCATCAGCGAAAGTACGTCTTTGCCCAGGCTGATGTCGTTCTGCCAGGTCAGTTGCCGCCGATTGGTGTTGAACTTGTTGCTGCCGCCTGCAGCGCCGTCGGCAAAGCGGAAATATTCGCTGACCGAATCATCATCGCTCGTGCCGACGCTCAATGTCGATTTCCACTGCGGCAACCACTGCGCCTCCCATTTCAGCAGGGCGTTGCTCAGGCGCGGTTTCGCAACCGCGTCGGATGTGGATTTGGTCAAGCCCAGCGGGTTGGGAAACGGTGTGTCGTCAAACTGGTACTCGCCTTGGCTTTGCAACACGCTCAATGTCAGCGCGTGGTCTTTGTGGAGGTTGGTGACGAGCTTGGCATCGATGCTGGTGGACGCGAAACGATCTGTGTCAGCATTGAAGCTGCCCGATGCAGGGTTTGTGATTACGCTGATGCCACTGGCCTTTTCATGCGACACGCCCAGGCTGTAGCCCATCATGCCGCTCGTACCGCGCACTGATGCGCCCGCCTGCTGCTGCCCGTCCGTGCCCACGCCTATGT
>JANNFW010000573.1:0-10681 GCA_031380235.1 Rhodoferax sp.
GCTATATATTATGTAGCAACTAATCGTTCAAGCAGATCTCACTGGCGTGGGCAGCAAACGCTCGTATTCCCGCTTGACCACGCCATAGCACTCGCAGGTGCGCCGCTCCAGCCCGTTGCGGTTCAGCACCGAGATGTGCCCGCGTGCGTAGCGGATAAAACCGGCCTGCTGCAACTTCACCGCGGTTTCTGTCACGCCCTCGCGGCGCACGCCAAGCATGTTGGCGATGAGTTCCTGCGTCATCATCAACTCATTGTTGGGTGAGCGATCCAGGCTTTGCAGCAGCCAGCGGCATAGTTGTTGATCGACCGAATGATGCCGGTTGCAGACCGCGATTTGCGACATTTGCGTGATCAGCGCTTGGGTGTAGCGCAGCAGCAGGTGCAGCATGGGCCCGGCGCGGTTGAACTCGTCTTTGATCACCTGCGCGGGCAGCCGGTAGCCTTGCCCCGCGCGTTGCACCACGGCACGCCCCGGCGTGGAGTCGCCCCCCATGAACAACGAAACTCCTACAACGCCTTCATGGCCCACCATGGCAATTTCGGCCGACGCGCCGTTTTCCATCACGTACAGCAAGGAGACGATGGCCGAGGTGGGAAAGTAAACGTAATCCAGCGTCACGCCTGGCTCGTACAGCACTTGCCCAAGCGGCATCTCCACCGCCTCCAGCAGCGCTCTCCAGTCGCGCCCTTCCTGATCTGGCAGGGCCGCCAGTAACTGATTGTTGTTGGGATGGTTTTCCACTTTCTCCACTTTTTTCTAGGACTTATCCGGATTGTTTGAAGTGACCACCCGGAATTGTAAGCAGCCACCCCACGCGCGCTATGTGCGCCAGCCCACACACGATGCCGCCATGCAGCGTTTACGGCACTTTTCAGACACATTCAGACACATTCACGGCTTGTCCCTCGCCGTATCGGCACCTCGTCCGACAGACGGATTCGATTAGGGTTCCTACCATGGCCGGACACATCAAAAATTTTATCAATCTGCATTTGTAAAGCTGCGAGTGCAGGTTGTCAGCCCAAGGAGTCTTCCATGAAATCCAGCACCATTTCCAGCGCACCCTGGACCACCTCCTCATTTGGCGGCACGGCGGATACATCACCGATGGAACTGTCTGCTTTGGGCGATCACATGGACGATTGCCGAAAGACACAGGGCGGCTGGTTTTTGTTGCGCTGCTTTGCCGACGGCCTGCACCAATTCATGGCTTCGCGGTTCGTGACGACGCTGTTTGTGGCCACTGTTCTGATGGGCGCCGCTGCATTGATGTCGTAGCGCGATGGCGCAATCCCAGCTACAGCGCCTGGTGCCTGATGCACCCCCTATTTTGTGCGAGATGCTCGAATGTGCACAGGGTGCGGTGCAGCCCCCGGTGCGCTCCGAAATTTTTGGTCTGCAGCGATTTGCCCAGCATGGGCGCAGCCTGGGTGCCACGCACCGTGCCGCCAAAGCGGGTTTCATGGCGGGCACCTTCTTTCCGCGCCTGCAAGAAAACATCCGCATGTTGCGCCGGGCCAATCGGTACATCGGCAATCAGGCCCGAAGCGGCTATGACATCAGCCCCGCCGCCGAGTGGCTGCTGGACAATTTTCATCTGATCGAAGCCCAGCTCAAGGAAATTCACGACGGTCTGCCCCGCAGTTACTTCCGAACCCTGCCCATCTTGCAGGATGAACCGCTGGCGGGTTTGCCCAGGGTGTACGGCATTGCCTGGGCCTTTGTGGCCCACACCGACAGCGCGTTTGATGAAGAAACCGGGGTGCAGTTTCTCAACGCGTACCAGGAGACGCGGGAGCTGAATCTACGGGAGATCTGGGCACTGCCCACCACGCTTCGGGTGGTGCTGGTTGAAAACCTGCGCCGCCTGGCCGAGCGCGTGGCCACCAACAAGGCTGCCCGAGAAGTGGCCAACCTGGTTTGCGACCGGATTGGAACCTACCCTTTGTCTCGGCTGGACGAGTTGCTGGCCCTGCTGAACGAGCGCGGCGTGGGTCGCGTTTTTCTGGCGCAGATGGCGCTGCGTTTGCAACGGCGGCATGACCGTGGTTCAGCGCAAGAAGCCGAGCCGCTGGCGAATCGGGCGGCATACCAGGAATGGCTGGCAGCCGCACTTCCGGACTTGGCCGCAACCCGCGCCCAGCAGCCGCTGGACCAAGCGGCCGACAACCTGAGCGTGAGCAACGCCGTCAAGTCGCTGCGCGCGATTGGCGACGCGGACTGGATTGACATCGTCGAGCGCACCAGCCGCTTGATGGGCGTGATGCAGGCGTCTGCCGTGTTCGTGGCGGAAGACAGCAACACCCGCTCGCAGACCTTGCACGCGATTGAACAACTGGCCAAGCACAGCGGCACGTCCGAAGTGGATGTGGCGCAAACCCTGCTGGGCTTGATATCGCGCAACGACGATGCCAATGACGCCAAGGCTGCCGACACTGCCGAACAGTCCCCGGCCTACTGGCTCACCGGCAAAGGCCATGGGCAGTTGGCGCGCCTCCTGGGGTTGCGCGGGCAAGGGTTTGGGCGATTGCAAGCCGCGCTGCGCCACTTCGTCTTGCCGATCTACTTGGGCGCCATTTTTTTTGGCACGGTCGGACTCGTGGCCTGGATATTGGCCCACCACAGCGACGGTCTGATCGGTGCCAGCGTCCCCATCTGGCTGACGCTGTTGGGGGCGCTGTTGATGCTGTTCCCGGCGTCCGAGGCGGCGGTGGCGGTGATCAACCGGATGATCAGCGAGTCGTCGCGGCCCCTGTATCTGCCGCGCATGGCCTTTGTTGCGGGCATTCCGCCGGATCACCGCGTGATGGTGGTGATCCCAGGCATGTTGACCGGCCCCCGCTCGGCCATTGAGTTGGCGCATCGGCTTCAACTGCACTACCTGGCCAACCCCGAACGCCATGCGCAGTTTGCGCTGTTGACCGACTGGGCCGATGCGCCATCGGCTCAAATGCCGCCAGATGGCGAGCTGCTGGACAGTGCGGTTGCCCGAATCAACGTACTGAATGGGCTTTATCCATTCCACGCAGGCGGCACGGACACTCAGGGCGCTGCGCCGCGCTTTATCCTGCTTCACCGTGAGCGCCAGTTCAGCCAGACCGAGCAGCGCTGGATTGGCTGGGAGCGCAAACGCGGCAAACTGGAGCTGCTGGTGGCCGCACTGGCCACAGATCGTGCGCAAGGCTCGGGTGACGGATCAAACGACGGCTTCGTCGATCTGGGTGATGTGTCGCGCATCGCAAGCGGCATCCGTTACGTGGTAACGCTGGACAGTGATACCGAGTTGCCGCCGGGGCGCCTGCGCGAGCTGGTGAGCGTGGCCGCGCATCCGCAAAACCAGCCGCGCCTGGATGCCGAACAACGCCGCATCGTGAGCGGCTACGGCATCTTGCAGCCACGGGTGGTAACGCCCTTGCCTGCCGCCAAGGATGCCACGGTGTTCCACTGGCTGTTTGCCGGGCAGTGCGGCATTGACCCCTATAGCGCGGCCACCTCCGAGGTCTACCAGGATTTGTTTGCGCAGGGCACATTCACCGGCAAGGGCCTGCTCAACGTGCACGCGGTGCATGCGGTGCTGTCGGGCCGGCTGCCCCAGGATCAGGTGCTGAGCCACGACCTGCTGGAGGGCTCAATGGCTTGCTGCGCGGCAGTGACCGATGTCACCGTGATTGAAGATGCGCCGTTCCACGCCGATGTCGCGGCCTCCCGAATGCACCGCTGGACGCGCGGCGACTGGCAACTGTTGCCGTTTTTGTTGAGGCCAGGCCAGTATGGCATTCGCCTGATCAACCAGTGGAAAATGTTTGACAATCTGCGCCGCTCGCTGGTGGCACCGATGTCGTTGGCGCTGCTGCTGCTGGCCTTGGGTGGCAGCATCATGTCGCCCTGGGCCGCTGTGGCGCTGGTGCTGACCGCGTTTGGCGCTGGCCCGCTGATGGGTGCCGTGGCAGGCTTTGCGCCCAGCCGCGATGACTTGGCCAAACTTCATTTTTACCGGCACGCCAGCGTGGATTTGGCGCGCGCGATCTGGGGTGCCCTGTGGCTTTTGGCGCAGTTGCAGCAACAGGCGCTGATGGCGCTGGACGCGATCGTGCGAGCGCTTTACCGGCTTTTTGTCAGCCGACGCGACCTGCTGCAATGGACGACAGCAGCCACCGCGCAGGCGCAGGCGCTGACGGGGCTCGGTGCCTTGCTACGTCTGCACTGGATACAGCCCGTGATTTCGCTGGCCGTACTGGCGACGTTGTTGACGCTGGGAACCCCATCGCCCGCACTGGCTATTGCGCTGTGCGTTTTGTGGGCGCTGTCCCCAGTTTGGATATGGTGGGTCAGCCGAACCCGACCGGTGCCAACAGAAGCCAGTTTGCCGGTCGATGACCAGGTTTATCTTGAAGGCATCGCGCGCGACAGTTGGCGGTTTTTTGAGCGCTGTGTGGGGCCGGATGACAACTTCCTGCCGCCCGATAACCTTCAGGTCACGCCGCACGACATGGTGGCGCACCGCACCTCGCCGACCAATATCGGGCTGTACTTGCTGTGCGTGGCCTGTGCGCGGCAGTTTGGCTGGATCGAAACACGCGAGATGATCACCCGGCTGCAGGCCACGCTGGCGACGCTGGCCAAAATGCAACGGCATCGCGGCCATCTGTTGAACTGGTATGACACCGTCACGCTGGCACCGCTGCTGCCAATGTACGTGTCTACCGTGGACAGTGGCAACTTGAGCGGGCACTTGCTGGCCGTCGCGCAAGCCTGCCTGGAGCGGGTGGAGCGCGAGTCGGATGCGGGTCGCCCTTTGCCCCAGGTGGTGGATTCCAATGTGCAGTTGCGGGCCTTGGCGGCTGAATGTGAGAGGCTTGCCTGGGCACCCGACTTCGATCTTCTGTACCACCGCAAGCGCAATCTGTTCCACATCGGCTACCGGGTGGCCGAGCAACAGCTCGATGCGTCGTTTTACGACCTGCTGGCCTCTGAGTCGCGCCTGACGAGTCTCTTGGCGATTGCCAAAGGTGAGGTGCCGGTGCGCCACTGGGCGTCGCTCGGGCGACCGTTCTATGCGGCGGGAACCGACGTGGGGCTGCGGTCATGGTCGGGCTCGATGTTCGAGTACCTGATGCCGACACTGATCCTGAACGAGCCGCAAGGCAGTGTGTTGCACAGTGCAGGCCATGCCGCCGTGGTGGAGCAAATCGCATTTGCCCGAGTTGAAGGCGTGCCGTGGGGGATTTCAGAATCCGCCTATGCCGCCAGCGACCACACGCTGGCCTACCAATACGCGCCGCAGGGTGTACCCCGCCTGGCGCTGCGCAGAACGCCGACTGACGAGCTGGTAATTGCCCCGTATGCCACCGCCTTGGCTGCCCAGATCGCACCGCATACCGCCAGCAGCAATTTCGCCACGCTGGAGGCCTTGGCGGCACGCGGCACGTACGGTTTTATCGAAGCGCTGGACTACACGCTTGCGCGCCAGACCGATCAGGCCGCGTTCACGCCGGTCAAAACTTTCATGGCGCATCACCAAGGCATGAGTATTGTTGCTCTGGCCAACGTGCTTTTTGACGGCGTGGCGCGACGCTGGGGGATGGCCAATCCGCATATTGAAGCGGTTGCCTCGCTGCTGCACGAACGCGCGCCGCGCGAGCTGTCGACGCTGTACGCGCCGCACGCCAACCCGCTGGCCCTGACGCAGCAGCGGCGCAAGCAGGGTCAGTTGCGCGAAGTGTTGCCCGGAGCCGTCGCGCTGGAGCCGACGCACGTACTGTCCAATGGGCGCTATAGCGTGACGCTGCGCGCCAACGGTGCCGGCTGGAGCCGCTGGGGCCAGACTGGCATCACGCGCTGGCGGGATGATGCCCTGCGTGATTCTTATGGCAGTTTCTTCTACGTGCGAAGCCACCCCACTGAAGCGCCGGTCTCGATCACGCAGCACCCGGCCCCCGACCCCAAAGCGCAATACAGCAGCATCTTTCATGCGGATCGGGTCTGCCTGAGTGCGCAGTGGCCCGAGCTGTACACCCACATCACGGTATGGGTGAGCCCGGAAGACGACATCGAGTTCAGGCAAGTGGAAGTGCGCAACCTGAGTGACCGCGTGGTCGAGATCGAATTGATTTCAGCGTTTGAAGTCACCTTGTCAAGCCCGCAGGCTGATGAGGCGCATCCGGCCTTCACCAACCTGTTTGTCGGTGCTGAATGGCACAGCGCCCAGCAAGCGCTGGTGTTCGAGCGCAAACCCCGCCTGCCGCATGAGAAAAGTAATTTCGCCGCGCATTTTCTCGCGGACACGCAGGCGCGCGTGATCGGCATGCGGGTGCAGACGGATCGCCAGCGCTGGCTGGGCCGCAATCACACGGCAGGTACGCCACGCGGGTCACTCGACCCGTTGCCAATTTCGGCGGCGACACCGGGTGCACAAGCCGCTGGCGCGCCGTTGGCATTGAACACGGGGCTGGATCCAATGTGCGCCTTGGCCGTGCGGGTTCGCATCAATCCAAACGCCAAAGCGCAACTGACCTTTGCAACCGCCGCGTCGGATCATGGTGCGACCCTGCAGGCCGTGATCGACAAGTACCAGCAGCCGAACATCGTGCAGCGTGCCTCGCTGATGTCGGCCACATTGACGGGCATCCGGCTGCATGTTTTGCGAATCAGCGCCGAGAACTTCGCGGCGATTCAGTCATTGACCTCCGCCCTGGTCTTCAGCCTGGTCAAACCCCAGCCGGAGCGAGACGCGCAAGCCGTGCCCCTTGAGCCTGCAACGCCGGGTTCCCCCGCGTCAAGCGAAATCTGCGACCGCAGACTGCTGTGGCGCTTCGGTATTTCGGGGGATCGTCCGGTGGTGCTGGTCACGGTGGGTGCCACCCAGGGGCTTGGGCTCTTGCGCTCGCTGGCGCAGGCCTTGCGCCTGTGGTCATGGGGCGGCGTTGCCTGCGACCTGGTGGTGGTCAACACCGAGCCGATGTCTTACCTGATGGAAGTGCATCGAGACCTTGCCGTTTTGAGAGATCGCCATTTGGCCGAAACCACCTCCGAAGCGGGGCCGGTCAACCCGAGCAGCACCGCCTTTCACCTGTTGCGCGCCGATGAACTCTCAGCCGGTGAGTTCGGAACCTTGACGGCATTGGCGCGCTGGCACATCAATGCCGATGGCAGGCCCTTGGTTCATCATGTGCAAGATTGGTGTGCCCTTCATGAGCAGGCTTATGAGCGTCGCCATGCCACCTCCACAGCCGTTGTGAACGTGACATCACGCAACCCTGTGGAGCCACCCGCGCCTGCTGGCGCATTTGAAACCGAGTCGGGCGAATTCCTTTTTGAGGTCAACGCAAACTTGCGGCCCAAGCGCCCGTGGATCAACGTGCTGGCCAACCCGGACTTCGGTGCGCAGATTGGAGAGTCGGGTGCGGGCTACACATGGGCACTGAACAGTCGCATGAACCAGGTCACCGCCTGGTCGAACGACCCGGTTGGCGATACCCCATCCGAATGGTTATTGCTGCAAGATTGCGACACCATGGAGGTGTGGA
The DNA here is from genome assembly GCA_031380235.1 of Rhodoferax sp. Lineage (GTDB taxonomy): Bacteria > Pseudomonadota > Gammaproteobacteria > Burkholderiales > Burkholderiaceae_C > JANYCG01. Next base: position 7,530 of record JANNFW010000573.1, read on the forward strand.
GCCTGACCCCCAGCGCGTACGCGGCTGCATCGGTGACTTACACCGTAACCCACGGCCAGGGTTTGAGCCGCATCAGCCACCGTCGCCATGCGCTGTCGGTCAATGTAAGTTGGTGCGTTGACCCGAACACGTCGGTCAAACAGGTGCAAGTGACGCTCATCAACCGGGGGCACCAGCCGATGCAATTGCGCCTGGTGGGGATGGTGGAATGGATCATGGGCGCCAACCAGGCGGAACGCATGACCGCCGAGCCCATGCTCTACCGCCAGCGGCTTGCAGATCAAAAGTTGACGGCTTTGCTGTGTACGCAAATTGAGCATGCGGGCGGCTTTGGTTCAGGCACGGCATTTTTCAGCCTGTGCAGCCCCGCCGATGAAACCGAAGATTGGACTTGTGACCGCCGGGAATGGTTTGATGCAAGGGGAATGATCGTTCTGCCAGATCACTTGGGTCGCCAGCAGGGGCGTGGTTTGGATCCTTGCGCTGCATTGTCGATGCGCGTCACGCTGCAGGCAGGTGAGACAGCCGAGCGGGTTTTCCTGCTCGGATTTGCGCCGACGCCGGATGCGGCGCGAGCGCTGGCGGCGCAGGCGGCCATTGTTCCGGCGCGGCAACGAGTCGATCAAGTCAAGGCCCATTGGGATGCGCTGCTCGGTGCCACCGTCGTCAAGACGCCCGACCCGCTGTTTGACGTGCTGACCAACCGCTGGTTTCTGTACCAAACCGTCGCCTGCCGACTCTGGGCCAAGGCTGGCTTCTACCAAGCGGGGGGAGCGACCGGTTTTCGCGATCAGTTGCAGGATGCCATGTCGTTAACTTGGGCATCACCTCAAACGCTGCGAGCGCAAATCCTGGTCTGTGCATCACGCCAGTTTGTCCAAGGCGATGTGCAGCATTGGTGGCACATGCCTGGCGGTGCGGGCGTGCGAACCCATTTCTCGGATGACTTGCTCTGGCTGCCATTTGCAACCGCCCACTATCTTCATGCAACTGGCGACGCAGCGTTGCTGGATGAAGCCGTTGCCTTCATTGAGGGCGCGGCCATTCCCGAAGGTGCCGAGGATGCGTACTATGCGCCGCAAGGAAGCGCGGAAAGTGCATCGGTATATGAGCACGGCGCGCGCGCGATTGACCACAGCTTGAAGGTAGGTGCGCACGGCCTGCCGCTGATGGGTAGCGGCGATTGGAACGACGGGATGAACCGCGTCGGCTCGCAAGGACGGGGTGAGTCCGTCTGGCTGGGGTGGTTTCTGTGTCATATCGTGGCTGACTTTGCACCCATTGCCCATGCCCGCGGGGACTTGGTGCGGGCGCTGAAATGGGAGGAAGCCGCGCGCGGCTGGAAGCTCGCATTGCTAGGGCAGGCCTGGGACGGGCAGTGGTTCAAGCGCGCGTTTTTTGACGAGGGTCAGCCTCTGGGTTCGCACGTTAACTCGGAGGGCCGGATTGACCTGATCGCGCAAGCCTGGGCGGTTTTATCGAAAGTGGCGCCCCTGCCCTTGCAGCGTATGGCACTGGCCGCGGTCGATGAGCAGTTGGCCGACCATCAGGCGGGCCTCATCAAGCTGCTGGCACCGCCGCTGGTGCATGCCCAGCCGAGCGCGGGCTACATCCAGGCGTACCCGCCAGGCGTGCGAGAAAACGGTGGCCAGTATTCCCATGCGGGGGTTTGGGCGGTGATGGCGCAGGCCGAATTTGCACAAAGCTCAGGGGGCGGCAGTGACGCATTGGATGTTCCGTATCGAACCTTCACCTGGCTCAGCCCGGCGCACCGCTCGACCAGCCCCGCTTACGGGGCGGCATACGGGTTGGAACCCTACGTGATGGCCGGCGACATCTACAGCCAGCCGCCTTATGTGGGACGCGGCGGCTGGAGCTGGTACACCGGCGCTGCGGGTTGGATGCACCGCGCTGCGGTCGAATCAATTTTCGGATTGCGGATGAATTCGCGCGAATTGAGTTTCGCACCCTGCCTGCCATCAACTTGGCCGCAGGCAGAGCTGACCCTGCGCCGGTTGGGCAGATCCATGCATTTCATTCTGGTTCGCGCTTCGCCAGCGGCTGCGCTGGCAGCCACGGCGCGGCAGAAAGCCGTCTTGCTGGACCTCAAGCAGCCACTAGCCTGGCCCGGGCTTGAAGCGGACAGCTGTTTCGTCATACCCTTGCTCGAAGAACGTGAGTGAAGCCATGATCACATCCAGACGCGAGGTGTCGTCCTACACACGCAGGTGCTTGGCGCTGATGGTGGCGTTGGACTATGGCTTCTAAAGTCAATGCTGCGGATCCAACCAAAGAAATCAAGGAAATCAAGGAAATCACCATGTCAGTAAAAACCTCGAACGCCAATGTCAAACAAATGCCCGCTGCTGAACATCCACACATGGTGCTGGACGAAGTCGCTATCCATGCCGCGCGTCGCAGCCTGGACGACGGTGCGGTAACCCCGAGCTACGGCCCTTGGCGAAAAGACATCATCAAGCTGCTGAATGATTCGCTGGCCACCGAGCTGGTTTGCGTACTGCGCTACAAACGCCATCACTACACGGCAAGCGGCCTTTCGTCGCCCAAGATTGCGGAGGAATTTATGGTGCACGCCATCGAAGAAACCGGCCACGCAGACCGTCTCGCCCAGCGCATTGTGCAATTGGGCGGTGAGCCTGATTTTTCACCAGACTCCCTGTTGGAACGCAGCCACGCAGCGTACGATCAGTCCACCGATTTGAAATCGATGATCAAGGCGAACCTGATCGCCGAGCGCGTTGCGATTGAAGCCTACAGCCAGATCATCGGACTGATTGGCGACAAAGACTCGACAACGCGCCGCCTTCTTGAGGACATCCTGAGCGATGAGCAGGAACATGCTGATGAACTCAAGGACTGGCTCACGGAATAAGCCCATACGGGCCTGAAAACGGAATTTTTTTAAACACACTTGGAGAAAAAACATGAACTACCGTCAAACAATTTGCGCCATCATCGCCGCAGTTTCATTGGTCACGATCAGCGGCTGCGCGGTCACGCGTGGTCAAGAGACCGTCGGCGCTTACATCGACGACACGGGCATCACGACCTTGGTCAAAACCCGCTTCATTGAAAACAAACAAGTTGATGCCGCCAGCATCAAAGTCGAAACGGCCTATGGTGGCGACGAC
>JANNFW010000580.1:0-4607 GCA_031380235.1 Rhodoferax sp.
GAAACGGCTGGAGTTGCACGCAGGGATGACATTGTTTCAGCGGACAGGCGGGCGGCTTGTACCCAAGCCCGAGGCATTTGCGCTGTTGTCTGAGGTCGAGCGTGCGTTCATGGGCATGGATGCGATTGACCACCGACTGCGCAGTCTGCGCGACTTTGGTGTGAACCGGCTTGACATCAGCTGTTACCCCGCGTTCGGCCTTGGTTTCATGCCGCGGGCATTGCAGCGTCTCAAAGAGCACAAGGGCAACAAGCCGTGGCCGCAAGTCTCGCTGCAAGTACTCAGCTCAAAAGATGTGCGCGACCGCGTTGCCGCAGGCTTGTCTGATTTCGGTCTAATGGCAGACGAGCTGTCGCTGGATGGCATTGAGCATTCGACGTTTGCGCGTTTTCCTGGCGTGGTGGTGATGCCGCCGGGCCACGCATTGGCGCGCTTCAAGACCATCAAACCCGAGCATCTGGCCGAAACTGCCTTTTTGGCGCTTAACCCCGAAGACGCGTCCCGCAAGCGCCTGGAAGCCACTTTGGCAACGCACGGCGTCACACTAAAAGTTGCGGTTAACACGCCCTATGCCGCCAGCGTGTGTGAAATGGCCTTGCGCGGTTTGGGTGTCGGCTTGGTCAACCCTGTTACCGCATTGGACTACGCCGAGCGCGGCTTGGTGGTGCGCAAGTTGTCAGTGGATGTTTCGTTCGCCTGCGTACTGGTGATGCCCGTCGGCAAGGCGCTTTCTGGCACCGCGATGGAATTTCTATCCTTGATGCGTCGGCAACTGGCCCACGACCAGCAACGCGTGAGAACCGCCCTGCAATGATGTCGGATTGATCACCTCTGCTAAAAAGTGTCCATCGCGACAATCACGTCCCCCGCGCCGCCCTGATCATGTCCGCCGCCTTCTCCGCAATCATGATCGTCGGCGCATTGGTATTGCCACTCACGATGCGCGGCATGATGGATGCATCGACCACGTCCAGCGGGCCATTGCCCATGCGGCAGGTGCCCACAGGGTGATAAGCAATCGACTGATTGTCCATATCATCCGTATCATCCGTATAATGCGGATAACTAACTTTGACAATCGACTGCCATGCAAACACTGACCTCCCGCGATGTACAAAAAAACTTCGGGCCTGTTGCCGACATGGTGGCCGCTGGCCAATGCGTTCGCGTAACCAAGTATGGTCGCCCGGCGTTTTTGATCATTCCAGAGAGCGAAGATTCTGACGAAATTTTGCGCCGCGTCGCAGGCAGGCGACTGACCGGGATGCTCAAAGGTGCCTCGGCGACACCTGCCGCCAAAGCGCTGTCCCAGGACGATGTGCAGCGATTGATTGATAGCTGCTTTGCTTAATGCCGTCGCGCAATAAAGTTGTTTTGGATAGCAATCTGGTTGTCAGCGCTTTCTTAAACCCCGACGGCATGGCATCCGCGGCACTTCAAGTCGCCATCGAACATTTTGACGTGGCGGCAAGCGGCGACACCCTGGCCGAGCTGGCGGACGTTCTCAAGCGTGACAAGTTCAACCGCTATGCCAGCAAAATTGAACGAATCGCCAAGCTGGAGGCATATGCGCAAACGGTGTTGGTCTTCGATGTGCAATTGCAAGTGTTGGACTGTCGAGACCCTAAAGACAACAAATTTCTCGCCTTGTGTACGACCGCTAACGCAAAAGTCTTGGTGACGGGCGACAAGAAAGATCTGCTGGTGATGCACCCCTACAAAACCACCGCAGTGCTTGGGCTGCGTGCGTTCGTTGATGGATACGGAGAATACCTCTAAACCGTCGCCCTGATCATGTCCGCCGCCTTCTCCGCAATCATGATCGTCGGCGCATTAGTGTTGCCACTCACAATGCGCGGCATGATGGATGCATCGACCACGCGCAGGCCTTGAATACCTTTAACGCGAAGCTCGGCATCGACCACGTCCAGCGGGCCATTGCCCATGCGGCAGGTGCCCACGGGGTGGTAGATGGTGTCGGCGTGGTTGCGGATGAACTGCTCGATCTGCGCGTCGGTCTTCATGTTGATCGACGCGGCCGATTCAATGCCGTTATGGTTCTTGAGAGCGGGCTGAGCCAGGATGTTGCGCATCACTTTGAAGCCGCGCATCAGGCGGTCCATGTCGTCGCGCTCGCCCAAAAAGTTGGGGTCAATCAGCGGCGCGGCCATCGGGTCTTTGCTCGCCAGCTTCAGGCTGCCACGGCTCACCGGGCGCAGTAGACAAACGTGGCACGAATAGCCCAATCCGAATGTCGTTTTACGGCCATGGTCGACCAGCTTGCCAATGACGAAATGCAGTTGCACATCAGGCGCTGATTCGCTCGGCTGGGTTTTGATGAAGCCACCCGCTTCGCCGAAATTGGTGGTCAGCATGCCGGTACGCAACTTGCGCCACTCCCACATGCCTTTGATCGCGCGCCAAACGCCACCGAGCGTGATGCCAAACAAGTCCTTCAAATGCGGTGCGTTCGCCACCAGCACCACGTCTGGGTGATCGTGCAGATGCTGGCCTACGCCTGGCAGGTCATGAACCACGGCGATGCCTTTGTCTGTGAGATGGGCTGCAGGGCCTATGCCTGACAGCATCAAAATCTGTGGCGACTGCAACGCGCCTGCGCTCAAGATCACCTCGCGCGTGCACATGAGCTGCTTGATTTCACCGCCTTGCGTGAACTCCACGCCCACAGCGCGCGTGCCTTCCATCAAGACGCGCGTGGTGTGCGCGCTGGTGATGACTTGCAGATTGGGCCGCGCCAGGTTCGGCGTGAGGTAGCCCTTGGCCGCGCTCCAGCGTTCGCCATTCTTGTGGGTGACCTGGAACATGCCGACGCCGTCTTGCGAAGGGCCATTGAAGTCGCGGTTGTGCACGAACCCCGCTTGCACGGCTGCTTCGATGAACACGGGGCTGAATGGGTTGGGACTGCCCAAATCTTTCACATTAAGAGGGCCACCCGTGCCATGCAGCGCGTCGCCACCGCGCTCATTGTGTTCGGCGCGTTTGAAGTAGGGCAGCACCTCGTTGAACGACCAACCCGCGTTGCCTTCTGCCGCCCAGTGGTCGTAGTCGGCATGCTGGCCGCGCGCGTAAATCATCGCGTTGATCGAGCTGGAGCCGCCCAGCACGCGCCCGCGTGGTTGGTAGCCCTTGCGGCCATTCAGGCCCGGCTGCGGCTCGGTTTGAAACTGCCAGTTGTTGGCGCCACCGGCCTTGGCCATCAGCGCCAGGCCCGCCGGGCAATGGATCAGCACGCTCGTGTCGGCACCGCCCGCTTCGAGCAGCGCCACGCGAACAGTGGGGTCTTCCGTCAAACGCGCGGCCAGTACGCAACCCGCAGAGCCGGCGCCGATGATGATGTAGTCAAGCATTTATCAACTAACCTCAATGTCAAACGATCTTGTTTTGGCATACTGGGGGCAAGTAATTCGACCTGCCAGCCCTGCAAAAACGACTGCGCCAAAGATAGACCAGAAACCGCAGTAAATTTTAAGGAGAAGACTTTAATGAATACCCTCGTAAACCCTGAGCAAAGTGAATTCGCTTCCACTGAGATTCATACCGAAATTCACCCCGAAGGCAGCGTTGACTGCACGGTGCAAGACAGCGTTTTGCTGATCTGCATCAATCGCCCCAACAAGCGCAACGGCTTCACCCCCAAAATGTTTCGCGAATTGGGTGAGGCCTACACCCTGCTTGACGATGACCCCGAGCTTCGCGTGGGCGTGCTGTACGCGGCGGGTGCGCACTTCACCGCCGGGCTTGATCTGCCGACGATTGCGCCGCTGATGCGCGCTGGCGTGAAGGCCGTTCCGCTGGGCCTGGTTGATCCACTCGATCTTGCCATGCCGGGCTATCGACGCAGAACCAAGCCGATGGTGGTTGCCGTCAAAGGCATCACCTACACGCTGGGCATTGAGCTGATGCTGGCGGCAGACATCGTGGTCGCTGCGGATGACTGCCGCTTCTCGCAGCTCGAAGTCAAGCGCGGCATCATGGCCACGGGCGGTGCCACGCTGCGCATGGCCGAGCGTGCGGGCGCAGGCAACGCGCTGTTGCACCTGCTCACGGGCGATGAGTTTGGAAGTGCGGAGGCACTGCGTTTGAACTTCGTTCAGAAAGTGGTGCCTGCTGGAAGCGAACTCAACGAAGCGCTGAAAATCGCCCAAGCCATCGCCGCGCAAGCCCCGCTGGCCGTGGTCGCCACGCGCCTGAACGTGCTCAAAGCCATCGAGCACGGCCCTGTCGTTGCCATGCATGACTTCATGGACGTGCAAAGCCGCTTGTCGAACTCAGACGATGCGAAGGAGGGCGTGGCTTCGTTTGTACAGCGGCGCGCGGCGCGGTTCAGTGGAAGTTAATCACCCGGCGGGCCGCACCATCTGGCACGAGGTCGGCTGCGCGCTCACATACGAGTCCCACACGACCTCGGAGCGAAAGCCGTAGCCGGTTTTCTCGGCGTCGTACTTCACGCCTTTGCTGCCCTGCTTGGCCCAGATGCCCAGGTACAGCGGGGCCAGCAGTTGATGGTCGGTCTTGCGCATTTCGATTTCGCCAATCGGGCTTTGGTACTTCATGCCTTCCAGCGCGAAGGCGACGGCTTTGGTGTC
>JANNFW010000602.1:0-1760 GCA_031380235.1 Rhodoferax sp.
CAACGGCATGGACCCTGAATACACGGTGATGGGCCGTGTGGCGCGCCGAATCTGGGCCGTGGCGATGAAAGAAAAGTATGGCGCGAACGAGCGCAGCCAGAAGCTCAAATACCACATCCAGACCAGTGGCCGCAGCCTGCATGCGCAGGAGATCCAGTTCAACGACATCCGCACCACGCTACAGGCGCTGATCGCGATTTACGACAATTGCAACAGCCTGCACACCAACGCGTTTGATGAAGCCATCACCACGCCGACCGAAGACAGCGTGCGCCGGGCGATGGCGATCCAACTCATCATCAACCGCGAATGGGGCCTGGCGAAAAACGAGAATCCGAGCCAGGGCGCGTTCATCATCGAAGAGCTGACCGAGCTGGTCGAAGAAGCCGTGCTATTGGAGTTCGAGCGCATCGCCGAGCGTGGCGGCGTGCTGGGCGCGATGGAAACCGGCTACCAGCGGGGCAGGATTCAAGATGAGAGCATGCACTACGAAATGCTGAAACACACTGGCGAGCTGCCCATCATCGGTGTCAACACCTTCAAAAACCCGCATGGCGATGCCGTGCAAGACAAGCTGGAGCTTGCGCGATCTACCGACGAAGAAAAGCAAAGCCAACTCAAGCGCTTGGCAGACTTCCACGCGCTGCACGCCAAGGAGTCATCGGCCATGCTGAAGCGACTTCAGCAAGCAGTAATCGAGAACAAAAACGTGTTTGAAGTGTTGATGGACGCGGTGCGTGTGTCGTCGCTGGGGCAGATCACGAACGCGCTGTTTGAGGTGGGCGGGCAGTATCGGCGCAATATGTGAGCCAGGTGCGCTCGGCTGCCCATCTCATTTACCCAACGGAGTAGACGCATGAACAAAAAACTTGGTGGAGAATGGACTTATCGCAGCGGGCGTGATGAAGTTGATGCTGCCGCAGTTTCGCGAAGCACGCGATGAGATGCGCAGGTTGTCTCCGGTCGAGCAGGACGAACTCGTCGCGGTGCTTGCGCAGGAACTTGACCAGGTGCCGCAAGCCGATCGCAAGCTCATGCTCGCCGAGCTGCGAGGTGGTCTGTTTCCGCCGCGCGTGGTGGACGCGTTGAACAAGCGATACGCGGTTCAGTAGCTGCGCATCGGGGCCGTCGGCAGTCCCCGGTTCGAGCGAACTTAAGCAGGGCAGATCAACGTACTCAAGCCTGGGTAGGAAATGCGCTAGGGTCATTTGGGCCCAGAGCTTCTCAAAAAATCGGCGGACCCAGATCAATGCCTGTGGTTGCCAGGCCGACTAGCCCCACTTGCAATTGATTGTTTGCGGATTCAGCCAATTGGCCCAAGAACGTGCCTTGCGCTACGCCAATTTCCGAATCCAGCGCTGCCACGGCCGCAGCCAGCGCGGCGGCATCTGGTGCTGTCTTATTCACGGTGGTGAGCAGATAGTTTGCAATCTGGGTGTTGGTGGCGGTCTCGGCCCCGCCGTTTGCCAGCAGTCCCCAGATTGGCAAACGCATCAATGCGCCGGCCAAAATCTGCGTCGAGTAGAGGCCAGTGTCGAAAAGATCGGTCACCGTGCCGATCAACGGCTTTTTCGATTGAAGCAGGTTGCTGCCCAAAGTAGCGCCGAGCAACAGCACTGAGTTGCCGGCCGATTGCCCCAAGGCCGTGTCATAGGCCACCCGGGCATCCGAAAACTGCAAGCGCTCGACGTTTGACAGCGTATCGACTCCGTCAAGGCTGGTGGTGCCGCTCACCGTGAATCCGGTATATATATATATAT
>JANNFW010000705.1:0-7872 GCA_031380235.1 Rhodoferax sp.
GTTCAGCCTGCGCCGATGCCTCCGCTTCTCGACGGCGGTTGATAGTGGCGTGGAGGTCGTCAAGTTTGGGCACGGGCATGCTATAATCCTCAGGCTTTGCCAAGTACGAACATGTATACCATTGACGTATCCGATTGTTTGGCTCGGGAAGTAATCGCAAACCAGTCCCATCAAGGTGTTGTGACTTTAGGTCGGTAGTGCTTCATTCAGTAAATTGTTTGTACATTGCCACCAAAGTTACCAATAGCGGGCTGGATTTTAGACCTAACCTTTGGAGTTAAAACCTATGTCAGTCACCATGCGCGAAATGCTGGAAGCCGGTGTCCATTTTGGCCACCAAACCCGTTTCTGGAACCCCAAGATGGCCCCGTTCATCTTCGGCCACCGCAACAAGATCCACATCATCAACCTGGAAAAATCGCTGCCGATGTTCCAGGAGGCTTCTAAATTTGTGAAGCAACTCACCGCACGCCGTGGCACGGTGCTGATGGTCGGCACCAAGCGCCAGGCGCGCGAAACGATCGCGATGGAAGCTCAGCGGGCGGGCGTGCCTTACGTTGACCAGCGCTGGCTCGGCGGCATGTTGACCAACTTCAAGACGGTCAAAACCTCGATCAAGCGCTTGAAAGAAATGAAAGTCCAGCAAGAAGCTGGCCTTGACGCGATGAGCAAGAAAGAGCAACTCATGTTTGCACGTGAGATCGCCAAACTCGAAAAAGACATCGGTGGCATTCAAGATATGAACGCGCTGCCGGATGCGATTTTCGTGATTGACGTGGGTTTCCACAAAATCGCGGTGCTTGAAGCCAAGAAGCTCGGTATTCCCTTGATCGGCGTTGTTGACTCCAACCATTCCCCTGAAGGCATTGATTACGTCATCCCCGGCAACGACGACTCCTCCAAGGCGGTCACTTTGTATGCCCGTGGCATTGCCGATGCGATTCTGGAAGGCCGCGCCAATGCGGTGGACGATGTGGTGAAAGCGGTTGCGGCTGAAACCAGCGACGAATTTGTCGAGGTCAGCGAGGCCACCGCCTAAAGCACCTCCCCAACTGAAAAAGGGGCTCATTGCCCCTTTTTTTATCGTTCCAAATTCACTGAAACCTCACCTCAAAATCTCTAAGGAAATATCAAAATGGCTGCAATCACCGCAAGCATGGTCGCCGAACTGCGCGGCAAGACAGACGCTCCCATGATGGAGTGCAAACGCGCGCTCACAGAAGCGGATGGCGACTTGGTCAAGGCAGAAGAAATTCTTCGCGTCAAGCTCGGCAGCAAAGCCGGCAAAGCTGCCAGCCGCATCACCGCAGAAGGCGTTGTGACCAGCGCCATGGAAGCTGGCGTTGGCGCACTGCTTGAGGTCAATTGCGAGACCGATTTCGTCACCAAAAACGACAGCTTCTTGGCCATGGCCAATGCGGCGGCTGGGCTGATCGCCAAACACAACCCAGCTGATGCTGCGGCCCTGGGTGCGTTGCCTTACACGCAAGACGGCTTTGGACCGACGCTGGAAGACGTGCGCAAGGGTTTGATCGGCAAGATCGGTGAGAACATGAGCTTTCGCCGTTTCAAGCGTTTTGGCGCGGGCTCAAAATTGGCGTCCTATCTTCACGGCACGCGCATTGGCGTCGTGGTTGAGTTTGACGGCGATGAAGCTGCCGCGAAAGATGTCGCCATGCATGTCGCCGCCATGAAGCCCGTGGCACTCTCCAGTGCAGACGTGCCTGCCGAGTTGGTCGCACGCGAGCGTTCGGTGGCGGTGGCCAAGGCGGCTGAAGACGCTGCGGTTGCAACGGCGGCTGGCAAGCCAGTGCAGTCTGCTGAGATCGTCACCAAGCGGGTTGAGGGCGGCGTGCAGAAATTTCTCAAGGAAGTGTCGTTGTTCAACCAGGCGTTTGTCAAGAATGACAAGTTGACGGTCGAGCAAATGCTCAAAGCCGCCAATACGACCCTCAAATCCTTCACCTTGTTTGTGGTGGGTGAGGGCATTGAGAAGAAGGTTGACGACTTTGCGGCAGAAGTTGCCGCGACGGTTGCGGCTGCCACCAAGCCAACGACCTGATCATTACGTTTTTGCCGGCCCACTCATTTCAGGAGATCCCAATGTCCGCACCCAAGCCAGCCTACAAGCGAATTTTGCTCAAGCTGTCCGGTGAGGCCTTGATGGGCGATGACCAATTTGGCATCAATCGCGACACCATCGTCAGAATGGTCGATGAGGTGGCCGAGGTCACCCGGCTTGGCGTGGAGGTGGCGGTGGTCATTGGCGGCGGTAATATATTTCGCGGCGTAGCGGGCGGTTCGGTTGGGATGGATCGCGCCACCGCCGACTACATGGGCATGCTCGCCACCGTGATGAACGCGCTGGCGCTGGGTGACACCATGAACAAAGCCGGCTTGGTTGCCCGCGTCATGTCGGCGATTGCGATTGAGCAGGTGGTTGAGCCTTACGTGCGGCCCAAGGCCTTGCAATACCTCGAAGAAGGCAAGGTCGTGATTTTTGCAGCGGGCACGGGAAACCCCTTTTTCACCACAGACACAGCGGCGGCACTGCGTGGGGCTGAAATTGGCGCGCAGATCGTGCTGAAGGCTACGAAGGTGGATGGTGTTTACAGCGAAGATCCCAAGAAAAACCCAAACGCTACCAAATACGCCAAATTGTCGTTTGACGAGGCTATTTCTAAAAACCTTGGCATCATGGACGCGGCGGCATTTGCACTGTGCCGAGATCAGAAGTTGCCGATCAAGGTATTCTCGATTTTTAAGCATGGTGCCTTGAAACGAGTGGTTATGGGTGAAGATGAGGGCACGCTGGTTTACGCTTGAAAGCACGGTGGTGGTCAAAATCGATGCCCATTAGTCCCAGGAGATTCAAATGTCGATGGATGAAATCAGGAACAACGCTGAAGGCAAGATGGATCAGTCGATCAATGCCTTTAAGGTCAATCTCACTAAAATTCGCACTGGGCGTGCCAATCCCGCCTTGCTGGACACCGTTCAGGTGGACTATTACGGCGCGTTGTTGCCGATCAGCCAAGTGGCGAATGTGTCGCTGATTGATTCGCGCACCATTGGCATCCAGCCGTGGGAAAAAGGCATGGGGGCCAAGATCGAAAAAGCGATTCGCGAAAGCGATTTAGGACTGAATCCGGCCTCGATGGGCGACCTGATCCGGGTGCCGATGCCCGCCATGACGGAAGAGCGGCGCAGAGAATTGACCAAGGTCGTGCGGGGTGAAGGCGAGGGTGCCAAGATTGCCGTTCGAAGCTTGCGCCGCGATGCCAATGAAGCGGTCAAGAAAATGGTGAAAGACAAGCTGGCGTCTGAGGACGACCAGAAGCGCTCTGAAGCGGACATCCAGAAAATCACAGATCGCCATATCGTTGCCATTGACCAGCTTATCGCGGCCAAGGAGCACGATATCATGGCCGTTTAGATGCGCCAATGATCTCCCCTTTCTCGCCTAACTCGCTAGCCTTTCGCCGTCCCGTTTTGGGTACTGCGCTCGCGTGAGCCGAATGCTGTGAGCCACGTCCCCCACCATATTGCAATCGTGATGGACGGCAATGGTCGCTGGGCATCCAGGCGGTTTTTGCCGCGTATCGCAGGACACAAGCAGGGTATCGATTCCTTGCAGCGCTGCGTGAAGGCTTGCGCGGTGCGTGGCGTGGCGGTTCTGACGGTGTTTGCTTTCTCGTCCGAGAACTGGGATCGCCCAGACGACGAGGTTTCGGGCTTGATGAGTCTTTTGTTGTTGGCGATTTCACGTGAAGTGCCGCAACTGAAGGTGGATGGCGTGCGTTTGCATTTTGTGGGTGACCGCGAAGGGCTTTCGGACAAAGTCAGATCCGGGCTGGCGCACGCCGAAGTCGAAACTGCCTCCAATTCGCGTCTGATCCTGAATGTCTGCTTCAATTACGGTGGCCGATGGGACATCGTTCAAGCGACCCACAAGTTGGTGGCGGCGGGCAGGGAGATCACCGAAGAGTCGCTCGCAAGAGCCATGGCCTTGGCTCACGTGCCGGATCCGGACTTGCTGATACGCACAGGTGACGAGCAGCGCATCAGCAATTTCATGCTGTGGCAAACCGCCTACTCTGAGCTCTACTTCAGCGAAAAACTCTGGCCCGAGTTTGACGAAGCGGCGCTTGATGCGGCCATTGCAGATTTCACGCGGCGCGAGCGGCGCTTCGGCAAGACATCCGGGCAAGTGTCCGAGGCGCATTTGCTCAGACCGCAGGCCGCTTGAGGCCACCCTTCGCGGGAACAGTAATGTTGAAGCAGCGTGTGATCACCGCCATCGTGATGTTGCTGGTTTTGTTGCCAGCGATGTTCTATCCGTCGCCTGTGCCTTTTGGGGTGGCCGCGTTCATTCTGATGTGCGCTGCGGCTTGGGAGTGGGCGCGGCTCAATCAAGCGCCAGGCTGGCTCAGTTACGGCTCTGCACTGGCTTGTGGACTGCTTTGCGCGTTGTTCTGGTGGCAAGGGGCTTTGCATTTGCCGTATCCGTCGTCCACCATTTGGATCGTCATCGGCGCAGTTTGGGTGTTTGCGGCAACTTGGCTCTTGAAGGGCGGGGTCGCGCAATGGTCAAAAATCAACCCGACGCTGCGCCTTGTGAGTGGCATTCTCATGCTGGCAGTGGCGTGGCTGGCGGTAGTTCAGGCTCGCCGGGTAGGCATTAACTTTCTCCTGTCGGTACTGGTGTTGGTTTGGGTTGCCGATATTTTTGCCTACTTCGCCGGGCGAGCGTTTGGCGGGCGGGTGGTAAAGCAGAAACTTGCACCGTCCATCAGCCCCGGCAAGAGCTGGGAAGGCGTTTGGGGCGGCATGGCGGGTGTCATTCTGCTGGCCTTTGCATGGAGCTGGGCCGATTCTCGGTTTGCTGCCAGCGCGCCCAGCCTGTACAGCCATTTGTTTGAAAAGGGCTGGTGGCTGATGCTGATTGCGGTGATGTTCCTGGCGGCGATGAGCGTGGCGGGTGATTTGGTCGAGTCCCTGGTCAAGCGAAGTGCTGGGGCCAAAGACAGCAGCAATCTATTGCCCGGACACGGAGGCGTGCTCGACCGTGTTGATGCCCTGCTGCCCGCGGTGCCGCTGGCCATGATGCTTTACTCGGTCTGATGGTGACGATGGAATCACACAGCCTCTACGTCTCAGTATTGGGATCAACCGGGTCGGTCGGGGCGAATACGCTGGACGTCATTGCGCGCCATCCTGAGCGGTTCAAAGTGTTTGCGCTGTCTGCGTCAACCCAGGTGGATTTGTTGCTAAAGCAGTGCGTTGAGTTTGCACCGGAGTACGCGGTGATGGCCAGTGAGCCGCATGGAAAAGTTCTGGCAGACCGATGCAAAGCCGCTGGGCTTGCGACGCGCGTCGTGTGGGGTGCTCAAGCGATCTCAATGATTGCGTCTCACGATCAGGTTGACATCGTTATGGCCGCTATCGTCGGTGCGGCAGGTCTGGAGTCCTGTCTGGCCGCAGCCAACGCAGGCAAGAGGCTACTGCTGGCCAACAAGGAGGCCTTGGTGGTGGGAGGGCGCGTTTTTCTGGATGCCGTGAAGCGCGGCCATGCGACGTTGCTGCCGATCGACAGCGAACACTCGGCGATTTTTCAGTCCCTACCCGACGACGCGGCGACCTGGAGCGCGCGGGTTGACAAAATTATCCTGACCGCATCGGGCGGCCCGTTTCGCATGCGCAGCCCGGCGAGCTTACGTGATGTAACGCCTGAGGAGGCGTGCGCGCACCCCAATTGGGTGATGGGCCGTAAAATTTCAGTTGATTCGGCAACCATGATGAACAAGGCGCTGGAGGTCATCGAGGCGCATTTTCTTTTTGGCGTGTCGCCAGCGCAGCTTGATGTCGTCATCCACCCGCAAAGCGTGATCCATTCGATGGTGCAATACAAGGACAATTCGGTTGTGGCGCAACTTGGCACACCCGACATGCGTGGGCCGATTGCGTATGGGTTGGCGTGGCCTGATCGAGTGAGCTGCGGTGCGTCGCCGTTGGATTTTGCAAAAATGGGTGCACTGACATTTGAGGGGTTTGACACGCTTGACCACGGCGAGAGATTTCCAGGCCTCAAGTTGGCTTGGTCGGTGTTGAACGGTCCATCGGGAACAACCGCGGTTCTCAATGCCGCCAACGAAACGGCAGTTGCTGCATTTTTGGAGAAAACGATTCGCTTTGATCAGATTCACCACGTCAACCTCGAAACTTTATCTGCCATTTCAACTCAGCCACCGACGTCATTGCAAGACTTGCTGGTGCTGGATGCGCAATCGCGCCGTGCAGCAACAGCAGCGATCAGGCGCTTGCCTGCATGAAGATTAGAGGAGTACTGTCATGTTGACCGTCATTGCTTTTGTTGTCGCCTTGGGTCTGTTGGTGGCCATCCACGAGTACGGCCACTACCGCATGGCCATTGCCTGCGGCGTCAAAGTGTTGCGCTTTTCTGTGGGATTTGGCAAAGTGCTGGCCAAGTGGACACCCAAAGGGTCATCCACCGAATTTGTGCTGGGTGCCTTTCCGTTGGGCGGTTATGTGAAGATGCTGGATGAGCGCGAGGCACCGGTCGCGCCGCAGGAGAAGCATCTTGCGTTCAATACCCAGCCGCTTCGCTCGCGCGTCGCGATTGTGGCGGCAGGGCCCCTTGCCAATTTGCTGCTGGCTGTTTTGCTTTATGCCGTGGTCAATTGGAGTGGCATCGATCACCCCAGGGCGATCCTGGCCAGCCCGATTGAGGGTTCTGCGGCGCAAGCGGCTGGCCTGGTGGGTGCTGAGGTGGTTCAACGCGGGGGCTTTGCCAACGATGAGCCAACCGACATCAACTCCTTTGAAGATTTGCGCTGGCTCCTGACCCGAGGTGCGCTGGAGCGGCGCGATGTGAACTTGTTGGTCCAAAGAAAGTTGAATGCACCGCCTGAATTGGTAAGCCTCAAGCTAAGTAGCGTGGATGCCAGCGAGGCGGATGCCAAGCTGTTTCGACGAATCGGCATCATTGGCCCTTGGACACGCCCGGTTATTGGAGAAATTGCGGCCGACAGCGCAGCGGCGAAGGCCGGGCTGTTGCAAGGCGATGTCGTTCTGAAGCTCGGAGCCACTGCCGTAGTTGACGCACAGCAGCTAAGGGAATTGATTCGCGCATCCGTGAACGGCAACGAAGGCGTTAGCCGAGCGTGGCAAGTTTCACGCGGCGGCAATACCCTGGAATTGCAGGTTCGTCCCGATGCCAAGCAGGACGGGTCAGTTTGGGTCGGCAGAATAGGCGCTTACGTCGGTGCCCCGCCAGACATGGTAACGGTTCGCTACGGTTTTATTGACGGTCTGTGGAACGGCTTGGTACGCACTTGGCAGATGTCAACGTTGACGCTGCAAATGATGGGCAAGATGGTGATTGGCGAGGCGTCACTTAAAAACCTCAGCGGCCCACTGACCATTGCCGACTATGCGGGCAAGTCCGCCAGTTTGGGTTTGACGCAGTACCTCATTTTTCTGGCCATCATCAGCGTGAGTTTGGGGGTGCTTAACCTGCTGCCACTGCCGGTTTTGGATGGTGGGCACCTGATGTATTATCTTTGGGAGGGCATTACGGGCAAGGCGGTGCCAGATGCCTGGATGGAGCGGCTGCAGCGCGGGGGCGTGGCGGTCTTGATGATGATGATGTCCATCGCCTTCTTCAACGACATTTCCCGCCTGCTTGGCTGATCCGCGTGGTCGGTGGCTAAAGCTACTCCTATTTTTCATAGCAGCCTGAAACGCTGAACCCGTTCACATCGCTCTGTTCTGGCTTGAAATGCTGGTTTGACAAGTACAAATAATGAAATTCAATCGTATCCGTCTGCGCACCCTGTCCTCGATGATCGC
>JANNFW010000735.1:0-2617 GCA_031380235.1 Rhodoferax sp.
CAAAAATCGAGTTGGCAATGTTGGGCACGAGCGCCGCGACGATGCGCGAACGGCCGCTGGCCAAGAGTCCGGCCGACTTGTTGGGCGCATACCCAGTGGCCTGCAGCGCCATGTGTACGCGCTGCGCGGTGTCGACAGACACCTTGCCGGGTTCGCGCAAGGTGCGGCTGACCGTCATGGCGGTCACACCAGCGTGCCGTGCCACGTCGGCAAGCGTCGCTCGCCCATGCGTCTTGCGCCTTTTTGGGTCGCCGGGCTGAGCCGCAAGCAGTGTCAATTGATCAGGGTTTGCCATGATGACGAATTGATTTCAAGTCGTTAATGTTAGCGCTAACAAAAGTAGTTGACATACCCACTAACCCGCACTCCACTAGCCCAACGTTCATGGCCACAGGGTGGATGGCCAACAAAGCACCCCTCACGATGAAACAACTCTCTGAGCTTCGCAGCCGCCGCTGGTTTGGCGACGCTGGCATGCGGGGCTTTGCGCATCGCCAGCGCATGCAGCAGCAAGGCGCGCGGCGCGAAGACGTGATGGACAAACCCATGGTGGCCATCATCAACACCTGGAGCGATCTGTCGCCGTGCCATGCTCACTTACGCGAGCGCGCCGAGTCCGTCAAGAAGGGCATCCTGATGGCCGGTGGCTATCCGGTCGAACTGCCCGCCATGAGCCTGGGCGAGGTCATGGTCAAACCCACCACCATGCTGTACCGCAATTTTTTGGCGATGGAAGTCGAAGAACTGCTGCGCAGCCTGCCCTGCGATGGTGTGGTGCTGCTGGCCGGTTGCGACAAGACCACTCCCGGCACCGTGATGGGGGCCATCAGCATGGGCATCCCAGCACTGTTCTGCCCAGCAGGCCCGATGCTGAACGATCGGCACGTCCAAAACGGCGTGACACGCAGCATTGGTGCTGGCACCCACACGCGCATGTTTTGGGACGAGTACAAGGCCGGGCACATTGATGCAGCCGAAATCACGTCGCTCGAAGCCAGAATGACGCGCGCGCCGGGCACCTGCAACACCATGGGCACGGCCTCGACCATGACCGCCATTGTTGAGGCACTGGGCCTTACACTGCCCGGCGCAAGCAGCATACCGGCCATGGACTCGGCCCATACCCGCATGGCAACCAGTTGCGGCGAGCGCATTGTGGGCATGATCTGGGAAGACTTGACCCCCGCACGCATACTCACCCAAGGTGCCTTCCAAAATGCCATGGCGGTGCAAATGGCGCTGGGCGGCTCGACCAACGCGGCTGTGCACATCATTGCCATGGCGCGCCGCGCGGGGGTAGCTCTTGGGCTGGACGATCTTGATGCCATGGGGCGAGTGGTGCCCGTGCTGGCCAACCTGTTTCCAAGTGGCGACCGCTTGATGGAAGACTTCTACTATGCCGGTGGCCTGCCCGCGCTCATGAAAGTCATCAGCGCCAAGCTGAGTCTGCAAGAGCTCACGGTGACTGGCCAATCGGTTGCGCAAAACATCGCCTCGGCGCAAGTGCAGGATTCCACTGTCATTCGGCCCCTTGAAAACCCGGTGAGTGAGCACGCTACGTTGGCTGTGCTCTACGGCAACCTGGCACCGAATGGCGCGGTGATCAAACCCAGCGCCGCGTCGCCGCGCCTGTTGAGCCACACCGGACGGGCGCTCGTGTTTGACAATCAGCCTGACATGCTCAAGGCGATGGCTGACGAGTCACTCGACTGCGACGAAAACACCGTGCTGGTGTTGCGCAACGCAGGCCCCGTTGGCGCACCCGGTATGCCCGAATGGGGAAATCTGCCGATTCCCACGCGTTTGCTCAAGGCGGGCGTGCGAGACATGCTGCGCCTGTCAGACGCGCGCATGAGTGGCACGCATTACGGCACCTGCGTGCTGCATATTTCGCCAGAGTCGGCGGTGGGCGGGCCCTTGGGGCTGGTCAAAACGGGTGACACTATCGAACTGGATGTCGCCAACCGACGCCTCCATCTGCATGTCGATACCGCAGAACTTGCCGCGCGACAAGCGCTGTGGGTCAAACCGACGCAACGTTATGCGCGGGGTTTTACGCGTTTGTACACTGAGCACGTGACCCAAGCCCATGACGGCTGCGACCTCGACTTTCTCGAAGGCACAGCCCCTACGGCCGAGCCTGAAATCTTTTGAGCACACTACCCATGAAAAACCCCTTCAAATCCATGCTCGCAAGGGCTGACTTTCCGGCTGGCTATGCGGTCGGCAGTTGGGTCATGTCAGCCTCGCCTCTGGTTGCTGAAGCCATGGGTTGCGCCGGTTTTGACTGGGCGGTGGTCGATATGGAGCACACACCATTGGATCAAATGGACGTGATCCATTTGCTGCAAGCCATCGCGGGCACGCCTATGGTGCCGATCACGCGCGTGCCGTGGAACGACACGGTGATGGTCAAGCGCGTGCTGGATGCCGGTGTACAAACCATCATGTTCCCATTCGTGCAAACCGTCGCTGAAGCGCAAAAGGCGGTTGCCGCCGCCAAATACCCGCCAAGCGGCGTGCGCGGCATGGCCGGCATGAGCCGTGGTTCGCCGTTGCTGCTGCAACCTCTGCCGCGGGCATGGGTGGTTCTGCTGCTATTACGCATACAATGAAC